>NZ_CAQLEL010000076.1:0-18119 GCF_948826705.1 uncultured Ligilactobacillus sp. | reverse complement strand
TAAACGGTTTTATATGGAATGGTATGCGCGTATGGTTGTCTGACGAAAATGCAGTAAAAAATCTTTTGGCTTTAATAGGTTAAAAATATAACGGGGTGAGCTACACCCTTAGGCTATCTGAGCTAGTCAATGTCATTACCCTCTTGTTAGGATATGGGAATACTAGCATTGATGGTAGTAAATAAAATTAGGAAAGGAAAAGCTATATTTCTTTCTCAAATGTAATCATTTGATATATTTGATTACGTTTGTTCAAGTTTTATATAGCAGGTGAGCATATGGATTATGGATCAGAAAAATGGCTACTTTATTTCTCTGAGAGTCAGCCGAGACGACCAGCTGTCATTCGCCAACTCTTGAGTAATCATTTAACAACTTCAGCTTTATTTTGGGGGAAGGCATATGGACTTTTAGATATTATCGCTTTACCGCTAGATATAAATAATTTCGAGCCTACATTGGATGAGTTATGTCAAAAAAAGTTGCTACTGTCAACTTCTAAGGGGATGTGTTTGACTGTTAAAGGTAGATCACGGGTCGAAGAATTGAAAGGTAAGCACCAATTTTTGCGCGAACCGGCTTTTTTTAATGGATTTGATCTTAAGGGATGGGAGAAACAATTTTATTTATTAGTTCAAGTTGCGTCAGAATTGAGCTATCAAAACAATAAATATTTTGCGATCATCAATGATTTTAAAACGCAACAACTTTTCAAAAACTGGTTCAGACGATATGGGAAAGCTACCCTATTAAGGGAAATAACTACATCATTGACCGATTTTTTAGCACATGAGCCTAAGTTGAATGCACAACTTTTTTGTGAACAATTAACTGGACATGGACGTTTAGGGCAGACTAAAGCGCAATTAGCTGAGAGATATCAGATACAAGTGGCTGAGATCGAGGTAGGCTGGCGTGATCTGTGTGCCCGGTATGCTAAATATTTGCTTGAGCATAACTTTGAGTTAGCAAAACTTGTTATGCATTATAAACGTCTAACTAATTTGCCGGCTAGTACAGAAAAGACATATACTTTGTTTTTAGAGGGTAAAAGTATTGAAGAGATCGCAAATTTACGAAGGATACAGAAGAGTACCGTCCAAGAACATCTCTTGAATGTAGCTATTTTAACGGATGATTTTCCAAAGGAACGGTTATTATCACCGAAGCTCAAAAAGCAGATCGTGGATTTTTTTGCGGACTGCACAGTCTTAAATTGGAAATTTCAACAATTACATGAAAGCTACCCTGAGATCTCATTTTTTGAGTATCGTTTATGCCAAATAGAAAGGATAATAGCAGGTGAAAGAAAAGCTTGAAGCCATCTTGAAAAATGAATTTGGCTATCCAACATTTAAAACTGGTCAAAAAGAGACGATCGAGTCTTTATTAGATGGCAAAGATACTTTAGCTATTTTGCCGACGGGAACGGGGAAATCTCTGTGCTACCAGTTTATAGGAAAATATCTAAAGCGTTCAGTATTGATCGTTTCACCCTTGATATCACTGATGCAAGATCAAGTTGAACAATTACAGTTCAATGGTGAAAAAGCAGTGGTTGCCCTAAATTCAAAATTGAGTTTTGCTGAGAAGAGATTTGTATTACAAAATATCGCTAGTTTCAAATATATCTATATTTCACCGGAAATGTTAGGCTCGGCTGAGGTTTTGAGCGCACTTAGCCAATTAGAGATAGGACTTTTTGTCATTGATGAAGCCCATTGCATTTCGCAGTGGGGTCCTGATTTTCGACCTGAGTATTTAAATTTAGGTAAAGTTAGAAAAAAACTACATGGACCACTAACGTTAGCCTTGACTGCAACGGCAACCTCTAGAGTAGCACAAGAGATAACTACAAGTCTGGAATTATCGCAGACAGGAAATGTGATCCGTTATCCCGTTGATCGGCCCAATATCTATCTAGGGATACAAAGTTTTGCAAATGAGCCAGAAAAACTTGCTTATCTCCTAGAATTATTACCTAAACTAGATGGGAAAGGGATCATCTACTTTTCAAGTAAGAAGAAAGCTGATGAAATAAATGAAAAACTGGTTACTAAGGGATTCAAGAGTGCAGTTTATCATGCTGATCTAGAGCTTACAGAACGTTTTTTGGTACAACAACAGTTTTTAAATGATCAATTAGATGTTATTTGTGCAACTAGTGCTTTTGGGATGGGCATCAATAAGCCTAATATCCGTTATGTGATCCACTATCACATGCCAAATGATCTTGAAGCCTATGTGCAAGAGATCGGACGTTGTTCGCGCGACGGGAGCCCTGGGATCGCAGTGCTACTATATGAGCCTAGCGACCTAAAACGTCAGGAATTTCTGATCGAAAAAACTTTGCCTACCTCCCAACAGATCCAGTATTTTACCAAACACCAAGAGTTGCTACAAAACTTTCCCAATGAAGAAACACAATTATTAGCACGCCTGTTAGCTAATGGTTATCGAAAAGATCAGATAGAAACATTAGTAAAAAAACGTCAGACTGAACGTAACGATGCCTTACAAAAAATGTATCGATATCTAAAAACTGGCAACTGTAAACGCCAATTTATCGCACAATATTTTGGTGATAAAGTTGAAAACATCCATAGCTCAGGAACTTGTTGTGGAGTTGACCAAGCCCTCCCGTTAGAAAAACTTGGTTTGTTAGGAGAGACCATAGTAAGAGCGGATGAAAAAAAAGGCCAAGACTATCGCGAGATCTTACAGCAATTGTTTAAAGAAACCTAACTAAATGAGAATTTCAAGCGATTATTTATATATTTTTAGGAGTATTTATGCTATTATATTTTGTAATATTAGTAGTTTTGTGAGTACTATGAGCTAATTATAAAAACAAGCTATAATTTATGAAGGTCAGCTAAAAAGTTAGAATGTGGAGTTGACATTTGATTACTTTAATATTGTTTTATACTGTTATCGGCGGTATCATAAATTTATATAGCAAGCTCTAGGATACATCATGTTTTATAGTTGCTTCTAAAACTATGTAGTTTGTCATGCATATATGGCATTAACGACGGTAATAATAAATTTTAAGAAAGGAAAAAACTATATTTCTTTTTGATCATGACACTAAGTGATCTTAGTAGCATGATCCCATGTTCATATAGTAGGATTTTAATAAAAATGAGTCGAAAGAATAACGACCACACCAAAAAGCCTTGGGAAAAGACATTTGAAGAGATAAAAGATGATAAGGGAAACTATTCGCGAAGAGCTAGTAGGCAGAGCAATAAACGCAACACGATGCTGACAACGATCTTGTTAGGCGTCTTTGTGGTCATCATTATAAGTACGATCGTATTTTACTTTGTTTCACAACGAGCTTCTAAGCAAACTGTAAGTAATGATGATTCGATCGAAGTAGTCTCTTCAAGCGAAAAAAAATCATCTTCGAGTAAGAAAAGATCTGTAGCAAAGAAGAGCTCGAGTGAAAAGAAGTCTACAAAGTCAAAGGAAAGCTCAGATACTCGATCTGATACACCACAAGCAGTAGCACCGCAAGATACAACGCAAGCACAAGCAAGTAGCGAACAGCCTGCAAATAACGAAAATCAAGCAAACACTGAGCAACAAGCATCCGAAAGTTCACAAGAATCGCAACATTCAGAAGAACAGTCTTCCCAACAAGAGCAGTATATCTCTGTTCCGGCAGGTCAGGGGTTGTATCGGGTAGCGGTCAATAATGGTTTGACACTAGATCAGTTATTACAGTTGAATCCAGGCTTAACAGCTGATTCAAAAATTTCACCAGGACAACAGATCCGTGTAAAATAAGCTTTAGAATAATAAAAGAGAGGAAAGACAATAAAAATGTGTCCTTAGTTTTCTTGGGACACATTTTTATATGTTTAAATGGGGTATATTATAGTATGCAAACAAAAATGCAAATTGCGATCGATGGACCCGCTTCTGCAGGTAAAAGTACTGTTGCAAAGTTAGTCGCTAAAAAATTAAATTACATTTATTGTGATACAGGTGCAATGTATCGTGCCGCAACGTGGAAGGCACTACAAATGGGTGTTGCACTAGATGACGATCAGGCTCTAGGAAAGTTGCTTGAAACGATGGAATTAAGATTTAAGCCTAACGACCCAGAACAATTAGTATTTGTTGATGGAACAGATGTGACTACTGCGATCCGATTGCCAGAGATCACTAATAATGTTTCACTTGTCTCAGCTCAACCTAGCGTGCGCAAAAATTTAACTGAGCGTCAACAACAGATCGCAAGTGAAGGCGGGATCGTGATGGACGGGCGTGACATTGGCACAACTGTTTTGCCAAACGCTCAAGTAAAGATCTTTTTAGTTGCGAGTGTACACGAGAGAGCTTTACGTCGCTTTAAAGAAAACCAAGCCAAGGGTATCGATACGCCATTAGCAAAACTCGAAGCTGAGATCGAAGCTCGCGATTATAAGGACTCACACCGTAAAGTTTCGCCATTGACTAAGGCAGATGATGCGATTTTATTGGACACTACTTCACTAGATATTGCACAAGTTATTGATGAAATCATGAAAATTGTTAAAAATACAGAGAAATAGGTAATTTAACTAGCAATTTTAACTGCTTTCAGTTAAAATGGTTATTAGAGTTAGTCGTTAAGGAGGACAAAGTCCATGAGTGAATCAGAAAACAAGGATTTATTAGAAGCTTTAAACAGCGTTAAACCAGTTAAGGTTGGCGACGTTGTCAAAGGCGAAGTGTTGGCATTTGATGATAAAAAGCAAGTTATCGTAGGGATCGAAGGCACTGGTGTTGAAGGTGTTGTTCCTGCACGCGAATTGAGCGTTAAAGCAGACGAGATCGAAGATAACATCAAAGTTGGCGATGTGCTTGACTTGGTTGTTATTTCTAAGATCGGTTCTGACAAAGAAGGCGGTAGCTACTTGTTATCACAACGTCGCCTCGAAGCCCGCAAAGTATGGGATGAGATCGAAAAGAAATTTGAAGCAGGTGAAACTATCACAGTTCCTGTAACTCAAATTGTAAAGGGTGGCTTAGTTGTTGACGCTGGCGTTCGTGGCTTTGTCCCTGCATCAATGGTTTCTGACCATTTTGTTGAAGATTTCAACCAATACAAGGGTCAAGAACTTGAACTTAAGATCGTTGAGATCGAACCAAGCGAAAACCGGTTGATCTTATCTCATAAAGAAATCGTTCAACAAGAACGTGAAGCTAAGAAGCAAGAAGTTATGTCACAACTTGTAGCAGGCGATGTGCTTGATGGTAAAGTTGCGCGCTTAACTAACTTTGGTGCGTTCATCGACCTTGGTGGCGTTGACGGTTTAGTTCACGTTTCTGAAATTTCTTACGAACGTGTAGGCAAGCCATCTGATGTCTTGAAAGTTGGCGAAGATGTCAAAGTTAAAGTGTTAGCTGTTGATCCTGAAAAAGATCGCATTTCACTTTCTATCAAACAAACATTGCCACAACCTTGGGATAATATTGAAGAAGAAGTTGCTGAAGGCGACGTTCTTGATGGTAAGGTAAAACGTTTGACAAGCTTTGGTGCATTTGTTGAAGTATTCCCAGGTGTTGAAGGCTTGGTACACATTTCACAAATTTCACACAAACATATTGCTACACCAAATGAAGTTTTGACATCTGGCCAAGACGTTAAGGTCAAGGTTTTGAATGTTAACGGTGCAGACCGTCGTTTAGCATTATCTATCAAAGCTTTACAAGAAAAACCAGCAGCTGATAAAAAAGAAGTTGAAGTTGTCGAAGAAGAACATGTTGAGATCCCAGAAGAAGATACAGGTTTTACTTTAGGTGACTTAGTCGGTGACGACTTAAAAAATGAAGACTAATCTCGCGTATTGAGATTCATTTTGACTGGCCCAAGCGTAAAAGGTTTTGGGTCAGTTTTTTTGCTAAAACATTACTATAAGGAGTGATTAAAATGGCTAATCCAGTCGTTGCGATCGTTGGACGTCCGAATGTGGGGAAATCAACGGTTTTTAATCGGATCGCTGGTGAGCGGATATCTATTGTTGAAGATACCCCTGGTGTGACCCGTGATCGTATTTATGCGAAGGGCGAATGGCTCGGACAACCCTTTAATTTGATCGATACAGGTGGGATCGATATGGGGGATGAACCATTTTTAGCCCAAATTACTGAGCAAGCTCAAATCGCGATCGATGAAGCTGATGTGATCGTCTTTGTGACTAGTGTCAAAGAAGGGGTCACAGATGCTGATGAAAAAGTAGCGAAGATCTTATATCGAACCGATAAACCTGTTATTTTAGCGGTAAATAAAGTGGATAATTCTGAACTTAGAAGTGAGATCTATGATTTCTACTCATTAGGTTTTGGCGATCCAATGCCACTTTCTGGGACCCATGGGATCGGCACTGGTGACCTATTAGATAAGGTCTGTCAGGCTTTTCCTAAAGATGGAGCTAAAGAACAAGACGATTCGATCAAATTTAGTTTTATCGGGCGACCTAATGTGGGCAAATCTTCTTTAGTCAACGCAATTTTAGGTGAAAACCGCGTGATCGTTTCTAATGTTGAAGGAACAACGCGTGATGCGATCGATACAAAATTCGTTGCTGAAGACGGAACGGAATTTACCATGATCGATACGGCAGGTATCCGTAAAAAAGGTAAAGTTTACGAAAATACAGAAAAATATTCGGTTTTACGGGCCATGCGTGCGATCGATCGTTCTGACGTGGTTTGTGTTGTTTTAAATGCTGAAGAAGGTATTCGTGAACAAGATAAACACGTAGCCGGCTATGCGCATGAGGCGGGACGTGGGATCATCATCGTGGTCAATAAATGGGATACTTTGAAAAAAGATAACCATACGATGAAAGAGTTTGAAAAGACGATACGGCAAGAATTCCAATACTTGAGTTATGCACCGATCGTGTTTGTTTCAGCTAAGACTCATCAACGTTTAGAACAATTACCAAAATTGATCGAACGTGTAAATCACAACCATGAGCGCCGCATCTCATCGGCTGTCCTAAATGATGTTATCATGGATGCGATCGCGCATAATCCAACACCAACGGACAATGGGCGCCGCTTACGGGTCTACTATGCAACTCAAGTAGCAACTAAGCCACCAACATTTGTCGTCTTTGTAAATGATCCAGAATTGATGCACTTTTCATATGAACGCTTCTTAGAAAATCAGATCCGAGCAGCGTTTGATTTTGAGGGAACGCCGATCCATGTGATCGAAAGACGTCGTAAATAATCAAAGATAAAAAATTAAAAAAATTATGCCTAAATTTATCTTATTTTTTCAAAAAAATGATTAAAAACGTTGCTATATTAGGCTTTCTGTGCTATCTTATTAACTGAGCAATGATTTGTTAGTCATTGTTTCACCATTTCTGGCTAGTTTAGAAATGGACAAGAAGATATGCCTATGCCTATATCTTTATCTTCACTTGAGGAGGTGAAACACATGGCAAACAAAGCACAATTGATCGAAACTGTTGCTGAAAAAACAGGTTTGACAAAGAAGGACGCAACTGTTGCAGTTGACGCAGTTTTTGGTTCTATCCAAGACTACCTTAAAGAAGGCGAAAAAGTTCAATTGATCGGCTTTGGTAACTTTGAAGTTCGTGAACGTGCAGCTCGTAAGGGTCGCAACCCACAAACTGGTAAAGAGATCCAAATCCCTGCAAGCAAAGTACCTGCATTCAAACCAGGTAAGGCGCTTAAAGATGCTGTTAAATAAGTTTGACTTATTCTAGCTTAGGACCCTTGATTTATCAAGGGTCTTTTTGTATTAGAAAGTAAATAAAAATACTGGAGCGCAACTGTTGATCTAAAATAAGTAGTTGCACTCCAGTATTTTATTATGAATTTAGATGTTGGATAAATTTTAAATAAGCTTCCTGTTCACCAGTCGCTTGGATCTGACAAACATCGGGAGAAATTGTATTATGGTGCAAGTGTTTTTCAGCAACTAAAATATCATGGGTAAAAGTTGCATTACCGATCAGCTGGATCTTAAACTGATCATCTAATTGTTGCACTTTAGTTTTGACCATCCCTCCAGGATTGAAGACCGTTATCTCTTGTGTAAGATCGCAGTACTCAGGATAGCTGAGATAAAAGGCTAAACTTGTAGCCGACATTCCAGTCCCGCAAGCATTAGTAAAACCTACGCCCCGTTCATAAGTACGCACAAATAGCTTGTTTGGACCTAGGATCTGAGCAAAGTTGACATTGACGCCATCTGGGAAATAAGGATTTAGGGTATTTAATTTAGCGCCTAACTCGCCTAAAAATGATCCAGCCTTCTCAATATCGGGTACGAAGCTGATCAAGTGGGGATTGGGTACGGCCATGATCGTAAAGTGTAATTTTTTTTGAGGATCAAATTCTACTAAAGGACGATCGATTATCTGCTCAGCTCCTAAATTATCAAAAGGAAGGTAGCGCTTATCAAAATGAACAGGTGAGATCTCAACACCAAATGCAGGGACATTACGGGCTAGATCAACCTGTTTTTGAACTTCTAGGTCATTTTGGCGAGTCTGGACTTTAAAAGAGGTCAACGCGTGTTTTTCGGACAAATAGCGTGCAACTGTGCGGAGCCCATTACCACACATTGATGCTTCGCTACCATCAGCATTGATAACGCGCATTTGTGCTACTGTATTAGGGGTAGAACTCTTTTGAACGACTAGGATACCATCAGCGCCCCCTAAGATACCGGTGGCTTTAGCTGTGAGTGTTTTAGTCAGTGTGACTAATTCTTTTTCTGTCAAAGGTGTAGTTAGTAGTGTTTGATCTAAGATAAAAAAACTATTCTGTGATCCATGAACTTTTTTTAAAGTGATCATGAATATCCCTCCAATTTTTTAAGCGGATAAGGGGTTATTTTACTCCATCTTATATGGTTATGGGGTAATCTCGCTTTAATTTTTCGATAACTGAATTGTATCATTTTTAATCTTAATAACAAGAGGAAAATGTATGAAATTCTAGATTTTTTTATAAAAAAGCTGATTTTCAAAAAAATAATATTAAAATTCCTTGACGTATCACATTAAAAATTATAGTATTATGTTAAATCGAAGAGGCGCAACTGACATGAGTAAGGGTCTTTAGCTGCTATAACAGCGTTTGAATGATCCCAGAAAGGGAAAGTTGCCGAAGTTTTAGGTGTTTATAGACGCTTAACGCTGGGCTGTGGTTTAAGAGATCACAGACTGTCGCAAATCAAACTTTGCGGAGTGCTATCGATCAAACAGAATTTTGCAATTAATCCAGCAAGATCTTTTTAGGCGATAGGACTAAAAAGATCTTTTTTTGTGCAATTTATTTTGGAGGAAAGCTTATGAGGTTACCAACGAATAAAGCCGGTCATTTGACGATCGGTGGTGTAGATGCGATCAACTTAGCACATCAATATCAAACCCCATTGATCGTATATGATGTGGCTTTGATCAAGGAGCAGATCACTAAATTTAAACGAGTTTTTGAAGAACAAGCTGTCGAATATGAAGTTAGCTATGCTAGTAAGGCATTTTGTGCTGTAGCGATCTACCAGGTGATCAATGAATTGGATTGTCATACAGATGTTGTTTCCGGTGGTGAATTAGCAACTGCCTTAAAAGCTGGTTTTCCAGCTGAAAAGATCAGTTTCCATGGAAATAATAAGTCGATCGCTGAACTTGAATTTGCGATCAAAGCAGGCGTTGGTGTGATCATCGTGGATAATTTTTATGAGATAAAGCTTCTACAAAAGGTTTTACGAGAGCAAAATGCTAAAACTAAAGTCATCTTACGTGTGACTCCTGGTATTTCAGCGCATACCCACGAATATGATCAAACTGGCCAGATCGATAGCAAATTTGGTTTTGATCTAGCCTCAGGTCAAGCTGATAAAGCTTTGACTCAGTTGCTTTCTGATCCGCAGATCACGGTTTTAGGGCTCCATGCACATATTGGTTCACAGATCTTTGAATTAGGTGGCTTTGAGATGGTGGGCCAAAAATTGATGGAAGTGGCTCACTCTTGGAAACAAAAATACGGTTATACGACTAAAGTTATCAACGTTGGTGGTGGCTTTGGTATCAAATATACGGCCGAAGATGATCCTTTAGCACCAGAAAAATTTGTTGAACAGATCATTAGGGCTGTAAAGCAAAAAGCTATGGAATATGAGTTAGAGCTTCCAGCAATTTGGATCGAGCCAGGGCGTTCGATCACGGGTCCAGAAGGATATACTCTATATACAGTGGGGGCACGGAAAGATATTCCAGACCATTTATCATATTTGGCAGTTGATGGTGGAATGGGGGATAATATTCGCCCAGCCTTATATCAAGCTAAGTATACAGCTGTTTTAGCTAATGACCCAAACGCCAAAGTGACTCAGACAGTGCATTTAGCTGGAAAATACTGTGAATCAGGTGATATTTTGATCGATAAGGCACCTTTACCTGAGACAAAACCAGGTGACATCATTGCACTGTTAGCAACTGGGGCATACGGTTATGCGATGGCATCAAATTACAATCGTAATCCACGTCCTGCGGTTGTTTTTGTTGAAAATGGGCAGGCTAAATTAGTAGTGAAACGTGAGACTTATGCTGACTTATTGAAGTTAGATCTACCTTATAAATAAAATCAAGAAAGGAAAACTACTTTTTAGTGGTAGTAATTAAAAAACATGGCAGAATTAAACGCACAAGAAATTATCAATTTTATCGCAAATGCAGACAAAAAAACGCCGGTCAAAGTTTATTTGAATGCTCCGATCGCTGACCTCGATATCCCAAATGAGATAAAAGTTTTTGGTGGTGCAGATAGTGCAGTATTATTTGGTGATTGGCAGATCGTCAAACCATTTTTAACTACTAATCAAACTAAGATCAAAGACTATGTGATCGAAAATCAAACGCGAAACTCCGCCGTACCGTTACTAGATCAAAAAGACATCAATGCACGGATCGAACCTGGCGCTTTGATCAGAGATCAGGTCCTGATCGGGGATAATGCTGTTATCATGATGGGAGCGATCATCAACATTGGAGCTGAGATCGGTGCTGGTTCAATGATCGATATGGGTGCTGTTCTAGGAGGCCGTGCGATCGTAGGTAAGGATTGTCATATCGGTGCTGGGACTGTTTTGGCTGGGGTAGTCGAACCAGCTTCGGCAACTCCTGTGATCATCGAAGACGATGTTTTGATCGGCGCGAATGCTGTCGTTTTAGAAGGTGTCCGAGTCGGTAAAGGCGCAGTCGTGGCCGCTGGTGCGATCGTGACTAAAGATGTTGAACCTTATAGTGTCGTTGCTGGTGTACCAGCTAAATTTGTTAAATACACTGATGAAAAGACAAAAGAAAAGACAGGCTTAGAAGATGATTTAAGAAAGTTGTGAGCAAAATGTTAAGTGAAAGTAAATTGACAAAGATCTATCAAGAGCTACATCAGATTCCAGAGTTAGCACTAGAAGAAGTCAAAACAAAAGCATATTTACAACAAGAGATCGCCAAATTAGATCAAAGTTACTTAAAGATAAAAGAGATCCCTGAGTTGCCAACGGCTCTATTGGTCAAAGTACTGGGAAGTGATCCTAAAAAAACGATCGGTTATCGGTGCGATATCGATGCGTTGCCCCTTACAGAAGAAACTGGCTTAGAGTTTAGTTCGAAAAATCCCGGGGTGATGCACGCTTGTGGTCATGATATCCATATGACGGTGGCATTAGGAGTCTTAGCTTATTTTACAACTACTCGTCCTAAGGATAACCTGATCTTTTTCTTTCAACCAGCTGAAGAAAGTAAAAATGGTGGTAAATTAGCTTATGAATTGGGCGTTTTTAGTGGAAAGTGGCGTCCAGATGAATTCTATGCTTTGCATGATGCGCCTGAACTGCCAGCCGGCGCGATCGGGTGTAATTTAGGGACTTTATTTGCAGGAACAACTGAAGTCGATATCCACTTGTACGGTAAAGGGGGACATGCAGCCTATCCACATCAAGCCAATGACATGATCGTCTGTGCTAGTGCGTTGATCATGCAGGCTCAAACGATCATCTCGCGTAATGTTGATCCGATTAAGGGCGGTGTCTTAACATTTGGTGAACTAAAAGCCGGTACGATCAGAAATGTGATCGCTGGTGAAGCGGTGATCAAAGGGACCATTCGAGGCCTGACTCAAGAGATGATCACCTTGATCCAAAAAAGATTACAGGAGATCTGCGATGGTGTAGCCCAGAGCTTTAGTGCTAGAGTCGAGCTTAACTTAAATCAAGGTGGCTATTTACCAGTCGAAAATGATCCTTTATTGACGACTTTTTTCATTGAACATATGCAAAAAGCTCCAGATGTTGAATTTATCGAAACTGAGCCGAAAATGACAGGAGAAGATTTTGGATATTTACTTTCCAAATTTCCTGGTACGATGTTTTGGTTAGGCGTAAATGACGTACATGCTTTACATAGCAATAAGCTAGTACCTGATCAAACAGCGATCCTTAAGGGTATCAATGCAATAACTGGTTTTTTATGTGCCCGTATGAAACAAGAGAAAGAAGTGGATGCTTAATGTTAACAAGATCACAGATCATGACCGCGATCGTGACACCATTTACGGCTGAAGGTCAGATCGATTATCCTGCACTAGAAAAATTGACTGAACACTTGTTACAAAGTGGGACCCAAGGCTTTGTGGTCGGTGGTACAACAGGTGAGACGCCAACTTTGACGCATCAAGAAAAACTAACGCTTTACCAAAGATTTGCGCAAATAGTCGCTGGACGTGTCCCAGTGATCGCTGGTTGTGGAACTAATGCGACTCAAGCGACTTTAGAATTCATCAATGAAGTTGCAAAGATCTCAGGAATAGATTACGCTTTGACCGTAGTCCCTTATTACAATAAACCAGATCAAGCTGGGATAAGAGCGCATTTTGAATATTTGGCAAAAAAGGCTGAACTTCCTTTGATCATGTATAACATACCTGGTCGAACTGGGGTCAAACTCAGCCAAGAGGTAATCGTAGACCTAGCCAAATTGGATAATATTGCCGGAGTAAAACAATGTGGTAGTCTAGATGAGCTGGAATATATCATCGATAATACGCGTAATGAAGTTTTTAGTGTCTTTACTGGTGAGGATGTGCAGGCCTTAGCAGCTAAAAAATTAGGGGCAGTTGGAGTTATTTCAGTGGCTGCACATATTTATGGTGAGCAGATGACACAAATGTATCAAGCTTTTGCTAAAGATGATCAAAGTAAAGCTAAAGAATTGGAACAATGGCTGATTCCCAAGATGCAAGCTTTATTTATGTATCCATCACCAGCCCCGGTCAAAGCAGTGTTGAATGCTCAAGGCTTTGCTGTCGGTGGGCTTAGATTACCGTTGCTTGCTTTAAATGATGCTCAAAAACAAGAGTTAGCATCCAGACTAGGATTAGCTAAAGATGCTTTATCAAAGCGATCACAATTAGATTTGGGGGAAACAAAATGATCAAAATTTTAGTTGCAGGTTATTCAGGTTCAATGGGCCAACAAGTCTTAAAGTTGATCGATGAGACACCTGATTTTGAATTGGTGGCGGTTTTTGCTTTAGGAGCTACCGAAAACGATCGTCAACGCTTTGGTCTTGGTAAACAAGTCAAGATCTACGATGAACTATCACAGATCAAACATGGAGCTGATGTTTGGATCGATTTTACCGCTCCGAGTGCTGTATTTGAAAATGTCAAATTTGCTTTAAAACATGGGATGCGTCCAGTAGTAGGAACTACAGGTCTGACAGATGAAGAGTTAGTTGAACTTAAGCAGTTAGCTTTGGTTCAGCAACTCGGTGGCTTGGTAGCACCTAATTTTGGGATGTCAGCGGTATTATTGATGAAATTTGCCAAAGAAGCAGCCAAATATTTCCCTGATGTTGAGATCATCGAAATGCATCATGATAATAAAAAAGATGCACCCTCAGGGACGGCTTTGATGACAGCCAAATTGATCGCACAAAATCGCTCGCCTCATCATCAAGGAGCAGCTGATGAAACTGAAACTCTGGCGCATGTACGTGGTGGCGATCATGAAGGCATCAAGCTCCATTCAGTTCGTTTGCCAGGATATGTAGCTCACGAACAGGTCCTTTTTGGTGGTGCAGGTGAAGCCTTGACGATCCGCCAAGATTCATTTGATCGCTCTTCGTTTATGAGTGGTGTAAAGCTTGCAGTAAAACAGGCTAAAGCATTAGACGGTCTAGTTGTTGGGTTGGAAAATATTTTATAAAAAGAAGGTAAAATAAAATGAGAGAATATACGGTTGCTATTTTAGGTGCTACTGGTGCGGTGGGTTCACGGTTGATCGAACAATTAGAACAGTCAACGATCCCGGTCAAGAAAGTCAAATTGCTTGCTTCTAAGCGTTCTGCGGGTAAGCAGCTCAGTTTTAAGGGGCAAGCGATCACGATCGAAGAGGCAACACCAGAAGTATTTGAAGGCGTTGATCTAGTTTTAGCCTCAGCTGGTGGTGCTGTTTCTAAGAAATTGCTCCCTGAAGCAGTTAAGCGTGGGGCGGTATGTGTCGATAATACGAGTGCTTTTCGGATGGAGCCTAAAGTACCACTAGTCGTTCCAGAAGTCAATGAACAAGCTTTATTTGAGCATCGTGGGATCGTGGCTAATCCCAATTGTTCAACGATCCAAATGATGGTCGCTTTAGAACCGATCCGTCAGAAATTTGGCTTAGAACAGATCATCGTTTCGACTTATCAAGCAGCTTCAGGAGCAGGACAAACCGCTTTAAAAGAAATGCTTGCAGAAGCCAAAGCCTATTTGAATGGAGAAAAAATGGAGGGGAAGATCTTTCCAGTCAAGGGTGATGAGAAGCATTATCCGCTAGCTTTTAATCTTTTGCCACAGATCGATGTCTTTGAAGAAGATGGTTATTCTCATGAAGAATGGAAGATGATCCATGAAACTAAAAAGATCATGCAAGGCGACATGAATGATCCAAAACTCAAAGTGACAGCGACTTGTGTTCGAGTCCCTGTCGTGATCGGACATGGTGAATCGGTCTACTTTAAGACTGCAGATACCACTTTGACTGCTGAACAACTCAAAGAAACGCTTCAAACTGCACCGGGAGTCATTTTACAAGATGATCCAGCTCATCAAGAATATCCACAGCCACTGACAGCTGAAGGAAAACGTGAGACTTTTGTGGGAAGGATACGTGCTGATAAGGAGAACCCGGGTAGTTTTAACATGTGGATCGTGTCAGATAATTTGTTAAAAGGTGCTGCTTGGAATACAGTTCAGATCGCTGAGTGCTTAGTTGAAAATGATCTTGTACATGTTCCAGCTGATCCATATTTAGGATAAATACCAAAGAAGTTGTTATTAATTTAGCAACTTTTTTATGTTATGATGGTAGCTAGAAGTTATTAAGTGAGGGTGATAACCACATGACTTATTCGGAAGAAACATTGGATCATTTGGCGCAAGGAGATTTTAATAAGGCAAATGAAACTTTAGAGCTTGCGTTGACTAGAGATGAAGATGATATGCTATACAGTTTGGCCGAAGAGCTGTATTCATTGGGGTTTTCTGCGATGGCAGCTAAAGCATACGAAACTTTAGTCAAGCGCTATCCCAATGAAGATAGCTTAAAGACCGCTTTAGCTGAGATCCAGATCGGTGAAGGCAACGATGATCAAGCATTAGCGATCTTGTCGCAGATCACTCCTGATTCCAATGCTTACTTGGAAGCACTTTTAGTTAGTGCCGATCTCTACCAGACTCAAGGGGCTTTTGATGTCAGTGAACAAAAATTGCTAACAGCTTACCAATTAGCACCGGATGAACCGGTGATCGAATTTGCTTTAGCTGAGTTATACTTTAACATTAAAGAATATCGCAAAGCAGCTCGATTTTATCGTTCCTTGTTAAAACAAGGAATATTAGAGTTTTCACGGGTCAATTTAGTGGCACGTTTGGGTCTTTCTTATGCGGGCTATGGCAAGTTTGAGACAGCTTTAGGTTATTTAGAACAGATCCCAGAAGAACAACTCGATAATGATACGTTGTTCCAATTAGCCTTTACCCAACGTGAATTAGGCGATCTTGAAGCAGCTATAGCTAACTTTGAGAAGTTGCGTAAACATACGCCAGATTATGTGACTGTTTATCCATATTTAGCTGATCTCTACGAACAAGCTGGTCAATTTGGTCAAGCTTTGATCACGGCCCAAGAAGGCTTAGCCGTGGACGAATTTAATGAAGCGCTATATCAAAAAGCCAGTCAGTTAGCCGCTAAATTGGGTAAAAATAAGGAAGCAACTGATTACTTAAAAGAAGCTCTAGCACTAGATCCAAGTAATTTGACGCTAGTTTTAGAATTGAGTAACCAATTATTAGCTACGCAACAAGATCAAGAAAATATCGAACTCTTGAAAGATTATTTAGCTAAGGATGAAGTTGATCCGCAGATCTATTGGAATCTAGGACGTTCATATGCTAACTTGGATGATTATGAACAGGCTTTGACTAATTACGAAACGGCTGAGCGTTATTTAGATGATAATGCTGAATTTTTAAGAGATGCTGCTTTCTTCTTTAGAAATGCAGGTCGCCGTGTTGAGGCTAGTGTAGCGGCTAAAGCTTATCTCATGCAAGTTCCGACTGATTATGAAGTCGAAGATCTATTAGATGAATTACAGTATTGATAGTAAAAGAGCGCTCGAGATCGAGCGCTCTTTTACTACTGAAGTTCGTATCTGATCAGTTCTTGCCGATAATAGTTGAGTGAAGTCCCATCAAGGTGTAATTTGTCACAAAGTTGTTGATCATTTAAGTGTTGTTTTGTCAATAAAGCATTGAAGATCACAGCTTGATAGAGCTTACGTGGAATCAGGGGTAAGAAGCATTTTGGTTGGTCGGCTTTGAGATATTTATGCAAGCCAGGTAAAGTCAGACGAGGTTCGACTAAATTGACCCGTTGTTTTAAGAAAAGATCTTGACTGTGCTGCTTAGCTTGTAAAGGAGCAAGATATTCTTTAAAGCAGACTAAGAAGCGCTGTTCATTTGGTGTAAAGTTTTCAGTGTCTAATATCTGATAAAATCCACTTTGTAAGATCTCAGTGATCGTATAATAATGTGAGATGAATAATAAAGTTGCGCGCGTGTAATATGATAAGTCATCATTTTCCAGTAATAGAGGTAATTCTTCTTGCCAATTTACAGGGACCAACTCATTTTTAGAACGTTTTAGCCCTTTCAATGGCAGGGTAGGTAGACTAGTCGAAAGTCGTTCATTGAAGAGAAAAGCAAAATAAACATTAAGATGTGTCAGATATTTATTATAGGTCGTGTTTTTGATCTCACGTTTGACTTGTAGCATATTTAAATAATCACGGATATCGCTTTCAGTCAGATTGGATAGATCTGGATCTGTGCGGTAAAGGCTATTGAAATTTCTTAGATAGTTAAAAAGATCGGAGACATCACGACAAAGATCATCACAAGTATTTTTTTCAAGTACACGTTCATATTCTAAATAATGCCGAAATCTGTCTTCATAGGGAAAGTGCGCCATAGTTTATCACCTCAATAATAATAATTTGTTACTTTAACAATAGCAAAAAACTCAAAGGTTTTCAAATTAACAAATAATAAAATGTTACTTTAACTTTAAAAATAAAACAAAAAAACTGCGCCAAAAACCGGCGCAGTCAATAAAACATTTTATATGCGATCTTGATCTAGTAAGTTGGTGGCGCATTTATGCTATTATAAAGCTAGAGAGGGTGTGTTTGCATGGTATCAAATGAACGTTTAAGTATAGTAGATCTTATCATGATAAGTTTAGGGTGTGCTTTTTATGGCTTGGGTCTAGTTTCTGTCAATATAGCAAATAATTTAGCTGAAGGTGGAGTCACTGGGATCACGTTGATCATTCGTTATTGGTTACATATCGATCCAGCATTATCAACGATCTTGATCAATATTCCTTTGATCATCATTGGTTATCGCTATTTAGGAAAAAAAGCTTTAGTTTATACGGTTTATGGAACATTAGCGTTATCATTTTGGATATGGTTTTGGCAAAGATATTATATTCCAATAAATATTCATAATGATCTCTTTATTGCCGG
>NZ_CAQLEL010000075.1:0-44519 GCF_948826705.1 uncultured Ligilactobacillus sp. | reverse complement strand
GTGATAAAGAAGTTTCGTTCGACTTGCATGTATTAGGCACGCCGCCAGCGTTCATCCTGAGCCAGGATCAAACTCTCAATTTAAAGTTTGTGACTCTTTATTTTTACTAGCGAATTGACTTCGCAAAATGTTTATTGCTCTTATCACTTAGATAAGAGACCCTACACATTTGCTTATCGAAACTTTGTTCAGTTTTCAAAGATCTACTACCGATCGATAATCAATAACTTATCGATCACAACTACTATATTGTAGCAAAATCATTTTTATCTGTCAACCACTTTTTTGAATTTATTTTGAATAAAAATTCAAAATTTTCAATCAAGCGACGACTTTTATATCTTATCAAAAACAACTTTTGATGTCAACAGATAAATTTAATTTTTTTATTTCACTCAAGCAGATCAGTTATCCGCTCAAGCAACGATATTAACTATACAGGTATTTCAAGCGAGCGTCAATACTTTTTGTAAAAAAAATCAATATTTTTTTACAACCGAATTTTTATAATCTTTAATGCAAAAATATACGCATTGCAACTGCAATTAAAAAGACGATCTAAAACAGCAGATCGTCTTTTTCTATAACTTATTTATTATCCTTTTTGAATAGTTGTTTCAAATTGCGCCGTAAAACTTGGAAAAAAGTCAACGAGCGGACCATGTTCTGGGGAGCAACGTACTTTTGCATCGCTCTTAATAACTTCTTTGAATCTTTAGCTGCAAATGAAAAAGTCCCATCTTTTTTGGTTTTGATCGCAAATCGGGGGATAAAACGACCCCTAAACATAACTGAGGCGATCACCTTATCGACCTCATCCCAAGGTATTTGGATATATTTGTTCACGTCTCGTTCATTAAAGAATTCAAACCCCTTATTTCCGATCATAATCTTTCCATAATCAGTCAATCCCATATAGGAAGTACCGGCCATCACTAGATCGACTTTAGAATTAATTGATTGCACCATTTACATTTCCCTCGATTACTTATCAAATTTAGTCTCAGTATAGCACAAAACGGCCTCATTTCATTTACATGAAACAAGACCGTCTTAGCAGTCGCTTAAAGTAAACCGACCACGTGGCCTAAAATACCTACGATAAAGATCGCAATGATAATGATAATTGGAGAAACTTTCTTCTTCAAAAGCCACATACATAAGAATGTCAACAAGAGTGCTGCCAATCCTGGGATCAATGAATTCAAGTTGTCTTGTAGTGTCGTTACCTTTTCAGATGTCAAGGATAGACCTTTACCATTGTTATATTGGATCAAAGCTTCCTTGATACCCTCTGCACCCTTAGGCAACTTGTCCCATTGGATATAGGCACCGTCTTGCAGTTTGACCGTCGAAACTGTTGGCTTGAAGGTAATATTTACCCACCGTTCGATCAAACCACCTAAGACGAACATACCCATAATAGAAGCTAAACTTGTAACATATTGCAACATACCACCAGACATATCGTCTGTGATCTTAGAACCAGCCTTGTAGCCAAATTCTTGTGTATACCACATAAATGCCCAACGAATGATGTTCCAAGCTACAAAGAAGATGATCGGTCCTAAGATGTTACCACCTAAAGCAAGGGAAGCACCCAAAGCACCTAACATCGGACGTAAAGTAAACCAAAAGACTGGGTCACCAACACCAGCTAAAGGTCCCATCATACCAACTTTCACACCTTGGATCGCTGCATCATCAACTTCGGTCCCGTTAGCGCGGTCTTCTTCCAAAGCAAGTGTTACCCCTAAAATAGGTGAAGCAACATATGGGTGTGTATTAAAGAATTCCAAGTGACGCTTCAATGCGGCAGCACGGTCTTCTTTAGTTTTATATAATTTCTTGATAGCTGGGATCATTGAGAAGCACCAACCACCATTTTGCATACGTTCGTAGTTCCAAGAACCTTGAAGGAAAGTCGAACGCCATGCAACAGCTAAACGATCTTTTTTACTTAATTTAACTCTGCTTTCAGCCATGGTATCTTTCCTCCTATTCGTAATCATTTAAAATATCGCCAAGTGGGTCACCTGTATTACTTGAACCGCCGTTATTACCACCGTTACCAGCGTTCTTCTTAAGTTCAAGATAGATAAGACCAAAGGATACACCTAAAGCACCTAAAGCGATCAATGTTAGATCAGAAACAGCAGCGATCACAAAACCGATCGCAAAGAATGGCCAAACTTCGCGTGTTGCCATCATGTTGATAACCATTGCATAACCAACGGCAACGACCATCCCACCACCGATCGTCATACCTTCATTCAACCAAGCAGGCATTGATTCCAAGAACCCACGCACTGCAGATGAAGGAATAACTAACAAAGCAGCAGCAGGAATAGCGATACGAAGACCTTGCATAACTATCCCGATGATCTGCCACATTTCGATCTTACGGAAATTGCCTTCTTCAGCAGCAGCATCCATGAAGTGCACGATCGGAACAGCGATCGTACGTGCTAACATTGTTAAGAACAAACCAGCAACAGCTAATGGGATAGCGATCGCGATCGCAGGACCCACACCTTTAACACCTTGGCCACCTTGGACCAAAATAATAGCTGAGGCAACAGCGGCTAAAGCAGCATCAGGTGCAACCGCAGCCCCGATATTAGCCCAACCTAAAGCGATCATTTGTAATGAACCGCCTAAAATAATTCCGGCTTCTAAATTACCGGTCACTAAACCGATCAAAGTACATGCTACCAATGGTTGGTGGAATTGGAATTCATCCAAGATACCACCCATACCAGCAAGAAAGGCAACAAGAACTACTAAAATCATTGATATAGCAGACATGTTATAATCCTCCTAATTCGTATTGTATTTCCAAGTTATCTACATCTTCAATTCTTGACGTGCTTTGTCTAAGATCGAATCCATGTTTTCTGGTGAATCACTTGGAACTTTGCGGACGTCAAATTTAACGCCGTCTTTCTTCAATTTTTCGAATGTTTCAACGTCATCTTTATCCAAAGACAAAACTTTGTTAACGGCAACTTTGCCGACTGAGTGTGCCATCGAACCAACATTTAAGGTATCGATGTCAACACCACCTTCGATCGCTCTGAGCGCATCTTGTGGAGTTTCAAACAAGATCAATGCCTTTGTATCGCCAAAACGAGGATCTTTTGCTACTTCGATCATCTTTTCGATCGGCACAACATTTGCATGTACTCCAGGAGGAGCTGCCTCAATGATCATGTTCTTACGCAATTTATCATGCGCAACGTTGTCAGAAACAACGATGATCCGATCAGGGTTTGTCGACTTAGTCCATGACGTTGCAACTTGTCCGTGCAATAGACGTGAATCGATCCGTGCTAAAACATATTTGATCTTCCCATCACCTAAAACTGTACCTGGTGGGATCGCCCCTGTAGGTTGAGCCTTAGCTGTGTTATCAGCACTAGCTTCTTTTTTAGGTTCAAGAGATTCTGGTTTTACTCTGACACCATCTTTGCCCGCATTGACTAAATGAGCTGCGATCTCTTGAGCTTTTTCCATGGAGAATCGAGATGCATAAGCTTCGATCACCATTGGCAAGTTCATCCCAGCCACGATCGCCCATTTGTCTTTGTGTTGTTCAACCAAATTATTAGCTTGGTTGAAAGGTGTACCGCCCCAAAGATCGACTAAGAATAATACTTCTTCTGGGTCATCAAATGATTTGATGGCTTCTTCCATCTTAGCTCTGATATCATCAGGACCTTCGCTTGGCATTAAGGTAACATGAGCTACATTTTCTTGTTGGCCAAAGATCATTTCACCAGATTGGAAAATGCCGTCTGCAAAACTACCATGACTTGCTAAAATAATACCAACCATTATTACGCCTCCTATAATATTTTCAAAACTTAACTCAAAACATTTACTAATTATGATCTATCTCATCTTTGATCAGACCTTTGTCACAAAGTAACTTCCACAGATCACGTTTAGGATCACTTGAAACTTTGCGATAATCAAGCTCGATCCCACGTCGTCTGATCCAAGCTAATGCTAAAACATCTTGCTCATTGACGGCGATCGTTTCGGTGATCATCTTGCGTGTCACATCAAAACTAAGTGAACCCAGATTGACGCTTGTTGTATCCAACCCACCAGCGATCAAACGCATCGCATCTAACGGAGTCTCGACAAGCACCAAAACTTTATAATGATCAAAGCGCTCGTCTCTACACAATCGTAACATCTTAGAAACGGTAAGTACGTGAACTTTGATCCCTGGTGGCGCTACTTGCATCAAAAGCGTCTTTCTGATATTATCGCCAGCCGCTTGATCACAAACCACCAAGATCCGCTCGATCCCAGTATTTTTAGCCCAATCTGTTGCGACCTGTCCATGGAGCAAACGCGAATCGATCCGCAATAACTTTACATCCATGGCATCATCCCTAGATCCTTGACTGAACCGATACCTTGACGACCAACACTTATCAGTTTCTCGACTAATTCGCCTAAACTGAGCTCTTCAGTCCGCAAAGTGCAAGCCTCCAAAAGCATCGCCAAATTGACTCCGCCGACTGCCGCAAAGCGTTTTGGATCACGTTCAACGAAGCTTCGCGTTGCTGATAAAGGATTGCCACCATAGAGGTCACATAAAAACAAGACACGATCAGTTGTAGCAAATTGCTGTAAGCTAGTTTCATATTTATCTTCCAAAGTAGCTAAGTCTTCCGCTGGCTCAAAGGTCACCGCAATGACTTTTTCTTGTCGCCCTAAAATTAAATAAGAAGATCTGATAAGTTCTTGCGCTAGATCGCCATGACTGGCAACGATCAAACCTAACATCTACTCATCTCCTTCGAAAAATAATTCCTTACACCTTATATATAGCAAATACCGTGCCAACTTTTGTGTATCACGCTAGAACCCCTAATAAATAAAGCAAAAAAATTTCATATAAAAATAGTGATACACTTTGTTTTGTGTATCACTATTTTGTGTATTAGCTTTCGACCATTTCTGTATCGACTAATTTGGCAATATAATACGCTTCAGCTGGTGGAAATTTTAAATTAAGTTTAGCTTCTAAGTATTCATCTGCTAATTTCAGTGTCTTTGGCCAGTCACTTTGTTCAAATTCAATAGCTTGTTCGTCGCTCAACGTTACCGGAGACGATAATAAGACCCGCTCGATCGCACCTCCAAGATGCATGATCAAAGCCAAGCGTCTAGTATCCGTTAATTTTAGGTGTCGTTCTTTAGCTAACAGATCACAGTACTGCCAAAGTACACCGATAACTTTTTTAGGATTGATAAATGTATAATATTGTTCCAAATAATTAGCCGCAGCCACTTGATCGACTTTAGGTGCCGGCGTTTTAGATTCAACATACCAGGTCTGACTATTTTCTAAATGCTCGATCAATTGGCGTTTACCACGGTCACCTTGAAAGAGCTCTTCTAATGAGATATACGGTACCCCTAGGTTAGGGTCAGCGATCCCAGTCGTGGCGATGATGCGATACTCTTTATTTAATTCACTTATCTTATCGTTCATCCCGACGACTGACATCGTTAAGACCGAAACATCGTCGATAAGTTGATCAGCCAAGATCTCATCCAGCATTTGTTTGATCTTTTCAGCCGTCCCTTTACCTGTCGAACACAGCGCCAAGATCGCTCGTTGCCTAACATCTTCTAGCTTACCTTGCGTAGGCTCTTCTTTACGAGAATACCCGTTAAATTCATTTAACTCGTGATAGACCAACTCAAGATCACTATCGATCAAAGCTGTTTTTCTAGCAGCCTCTAAGACCATGGCGGTAGTCACCATATCGATCGTTTTGACCTTGATATCAGTCTCTTCTGTGATCTTGGCACTAAACGTACTGAGCGAGCCCATGTCGACTAATAACAAGACTCCATTGCCACGATCGACTTGTTTGACCTTAGCGATGATCTCATTTAATGCCACAGTCGGACTCATCTCAAGCGACATATCAAACGCTGCTAAATTATCGACATTCAACAACTCTGTTACTACCTGGACCATCGAAGAAGCTGTATGATTACCATGCGCCGCAACGACGACCCCGACTTTTCCATGTTTAGGCACAGAATTCAACGAGATCAAAAGCACGGCTAGATAGTACACTTCTGAGGCTGGTACGATAAAATCATAGTGGTCTTCTAACATTGCTTTGATCTTCTCAGCTAGCTTTAGGTCAGCCGGATAGTCTTTGACCATTGCCACCAGATCATCTGAGACTTCACGCATCGGACGCCCCGATTGGACACGTTTGATAAATGAACTCAGATGTAGACTCATCGCATAGATAAAGTTTTCACCGACATGATAGCCACAATCTTTTTTTAGCATCTGCATGATATCTTTAGTCAACTGCAGTGTATCTTGATCGACTAATTCATTTAAGTTCTTTTCGGTCCGCAATATCTTATTATCGCGGTAAAATGACTTCAAGTGGACATTGATATCTGTCATGATGAAGTTATTGATCGCACCTTGTTCTAGGCCCTCTTCCTTTAACAACGC
This sequence comes from uncultured Ligilactobacillus sp., assembly GCF_948826705.1. Lineage (NCBI taxonomy): Bacteria > Bacillati > Bacillota > Bacilli > Lactobacillales > Lactobacillaceae > Ligilactobacillus > uncultured Ligilactobacillus sp. The sequence continues at coordinate 38,008 of NZ_CAQLEL010000075.1, read as the reverse complement.
AGCTTTATTGCCGATGATCTCATAGAGATTATAAGGTAGCTCATAACGATCACTTTCATTGATGCTTTCCGCTGCTCCATCGGGTTGGATCAATAAGACTGGCTCCAATAACTGCGATAATTTGCCTAAGCGAACACGATCACTTGCCAAATGTGACATCCCATCCTTGATGTTTTGGGGAAGCTGCTCAAATTTTAGATTGATCTGCTCGGCTTGATCGACACTGTTCAAAAATCCCTGTGCACAGACTAGCTGGATATTTGATTTCAATTGACCCACATTACCAAATGTGACACTACCTAACAAAGCTTTCACAACATCTTCGGTCACTGTGATATTTTTTTGTGTTCGGTTAGCTTCTAATGTCAACAAACGCTTCAAGAGCGCAAGTTGCTCTCTCACACTGCGCGCTTCAAATTGGGGCATCTGGATCGTGATCGGGATCCGTCGCACAAAGGTCTTTAGTAGCGAACTTTCAGGATCTTCCGTCGTAGCACAGATCAAACGAACATCAGCGTGGTGGACCTTAGTGATCTCACCAAGCTTACTGTATGTCCCGTGATCCATAAAATAAAAGATCATCTCTTGGCCTTCTGGAGGCAAACGATGGACTTCATCTAAAAATAAGATCCCACCGTCGGCCTTTTGGATCAGGCCATCACGATCTTCTTGCGCACCAGTAAATGCCCCTTTGACATATCCAAATAAATGTGACATCAGTAATTGCGGATTATGAGCATAGTCAGCACAGTTGAAAGTCACAAAATTTTTATTTTTGACCATCGCCTGATCGACTGCAAATTGATGCATCGCATTAGCAAAATAGGTCTTCCCTGATCCCGTGGGTCCGGTGATCAAAACATTTAATCCGTGAGGCGGATATAAGATCGCAGCCTTAGCTTGCTCGATCTGTGTCTTTAAGCTATCTTTTTGTCCGATCATTGTATCAAAAATCCTTGAGTTATGCGCTGGTTTAGTAGGATCAGGTCTTTTTGATACAGTTTCTACGATCACTGTATCAGTTTCAGCCGTTAAACTTTGATACTTTACCGGTCGTCCAGCGATTTTGCTCAATTGCCCTGCTCGGACCAACACATTGAGTTCTTTACTGACATTATTGCGCAAGATCCCTAGATCATCAGCGATCTCTTTTGTCGTAACCGCTTTATTTTTAGTTTGGACATAAGTTAAGATCTTCTCTTTTCGTGTCATAAAATCCCATTCCTTTTGATCATTATGCTATTAGTGTATCACTTCTGTATCAACCAAGGCAAAGAATTGCAACTGCTAGCCCTTGAGCTGTTTTTTGGTTAAAATTGAGATAAATCTACTATAAGGATAAGAAGGTCTTGTGATGCCAAATATTACCAGCAAAGAAAAACGTGAGCGCCTACTTTTTATCATCAAAGTATTGCGTCAGCATGAAGTCTTACGTAACTTTTTAAAACAAAAAGATCCTAAAGAAGTTCGACTCGCACTAGAAGAACTAGGTCCTACTTTCATCAAAGCAGGACAATTGCTCTCAACGCGCCCCGATCTGATCTCACCTGCTTTTATCAAAGAATTCCGCAAGCTCCAAGATAATGTCCAGATCGATCCTTTTACCACTGTCAAAAAAACACTTGAAACTGAATATAACTGTCCGTTGACCGATATTTTTCTTCAATTTGATGAACGACCTTTCGCATCTGGTTCGATCGGGCAAACACACCATGCTTTACTTCACGATCACACTCCTGTCGTCGTCAAAGTCCAACACCCTAATGTTTCTGAACTAGTCGAAACTGACCTTTCGTTATTCAAAGAAGCTTTACGGATCTTAAAATTCGTCCCTGATCTCAGTGTGATCGATCCTAAGGAGATCTTTACTGAGATCCAAACATCCCTTTTAACTGAGATCGACACTCAGATAGAGATCAAAAATGGGATCGAATTTTACCGTCTAAACAACAACGACGGGATCATCCGTGTACCTAAAGTTTACCCTAAATACTCCGCTAGTAAGATCTTGGTCGATCAGGCTATGCCTGGGCAAAGTATCAAAAAACTAACAGCCACTAAAGCTACCAAAGCGGATAAACCGTTACGTACGATCTTAGCTAAAACTTTAGTCAAGAATTTCATCAAGCAAGTCTTTATCGATAATTATTTCCATGCTGATCCTCATCCGGGAAATATATTATTTTACCAACTTCAGCCTACTGATCCTGAATACAACGAACTCCAGCCTACACACCAGTTCAAAAAGCAACTCAAAAATACAAGTATTGAAGCTACTTCTGCCACGATATTACCACCATATCGCTTGGTCTACTTGGATTTTGGAATGATGGGCCATTTGACCAAAAATCTCGCAGATGGGATCGCCCAGATCGTTATTGCCTTAAACACTAAAGATACACGCCAGATCGGTAAAGCCGTGCTGGCTGTTTGTAATCGTACTGGCCCCGTCGATGAAGAAGATTTCTATAATGAACTCGGTGTCTTTTTGACCCCATACCTCAATTTAGGGCTGGGCCAGATCGACCTTGCGAGTTTATTGTTTAGTATCGTAAATCTCTGTCGCCAAAATAACTTGCAATTAAAATCAGAAGTAACTTTATTGATCAAAGCCTTTGCTTCTTTAGAAAGCATCGTCGCTATCCTAGATCCCGAATTATCCTTAATGGAAGTCGCTCGTCCATTTGCCCGTGAGTATTTCAAAAAACAGTTCAACGTCAAAAAGAGTTTGGAAGAGTTAGGCTTTGAACTCTACCAAGCTTCAAAAGTAGCCCCAAAGATCCCACTTAAGTTTGAACAACTCCTTGATGTTTTGACGCAAGGACAAGGAAAGATCGCTTTTAAACTCAAAGATCAAGACAAATTACTAGATCGACTCGAAAAAATCGTCAACCGCGTGATCTTGGCTATTATTTTAGCCGCTTTGATCATGAGTTCCTCGCTCTTAGTCCAAGGAAGTGCTACCCATCCCGCCATTTATAATATTGGGGTCTTAGGTTATCTCCTATCAGCGATCGTTGTCATCATTTTGATCATCAGTGAATTACATCGACATTTCAAAAAATAGACTACAAAAAACAGGCTTAGGTACAGCACCCAAGCCTGTTTTTTATCATTGTTATTGGATCTCGATCTTATTAGCAGTCGCAACAGCGCCCTTTTCCTTAGGAAGGGTCACTGTTAAGACACCATCTTCATATTTAGCGGTGATCTTATTACGCTCAACATCAGGGAAGCGGTATTGCCGAGTTACCCGACCATATGAACGCTCGCTAGCTAGCAAATTGCCGTCAGCATCGCTTTGGTCACTAAAGCTATCCCGCTTAGCTGTAACTGTCAAAATATCATTGTGATAATCTAATTGCATATCTTTCTTATCGACCCCAGGTAGATCGATCAACAACCGATAACTCTTGGGGGTCTCCTCCACGTCAGAACGCATCTTTAGCTCTGAGTCGTCAAAGTTGAAAAATGAACGTCCTAAATTATTGAAAAACGCATCGCTACCATCCACTAAATCAGAGAAACGATTCGATAATTCATGTGCCATAAATAAGACTTCCTTTCATTTCTTCACCTCCATTGTAGTTCCTTTATTTTAGAATGCAAGAATTTAACTTTTAAGATTTTGCAAAACACACTTCACTTACAAAAAGTACGTGTTATAATTTAGATATAAACTAACGAAAAGAGGAATTTACGATGACAAATCCAGTAAATCAAAATCTCAAACAACGCCGCTCGATCTATGCATTGGGGAAAAACGTATCCCAAGCACCGGCTCAGATCAGCGAAACGATCAAAGAAGCGATCCGCCAATCACCAACTGCTTTCAACTCACAAACGGTCCGTGCTGTTATCACTTTTGGTGAAAATTCCGATCGTGTTTGGGATATCGTTGAAGCTGAACTAAAAAAAGTTACCCCAGCTGAGCGCTTTTCTGCGACCCAAGAAAAGATCGCTTCATTTAGAGCTGGTTTTGGTACGATCTTATACTTCACCGAAACACAAACCGTGCACAAATTAGAAGCTGATTTCCCACTCTACGCTGCCAACTTCGCTAATTGGGCTGAACAAGGCCTTGGGGGCGCCCAACAAGCAGTTTGGACCGCATTAGCTGCTGAAAATATCGGAGCTTCTTTGCAACACTATAATCCGTTGATCGATGAAAAGATCAAAGAAGCCTTTGATATCCCTGAAAGTTGGGAATTACGAGCTCAAATGCCATTTGGTTCGATCGAAGCACCTGCTGGCAAAAAAGAATTTTTACCCGATGATGTCGCCTTCAAGATCTTCGAATAATTCATTTACAAAAACATTAAACTGGTTTTAAGGTGTTATGTATATCCTAACCTTTTTACACTAGTTTACATTAAAAATAAGGTTCTCAACACCACACTGATCGGTGTTGAGAACCTATTCTGTATATACTAAAAATTGATATAACTAATGTACAGTATGTTTGAATTTAGGTCAAAGCTACACCGGCCCAAATGGCTCCTCCAACTAGAGCGCCAGTAGCAGCGCCACCAATGAACCAGCCATTCCAGCTACAACGCCGATACAGAAACCTTCAATAAAATCTCTGCCATCGCCATTCAGTTCCAGAGCTTCGAGTTTTTCAAAAACTAAATTATTTTTTCCCTTTCTGCAATCCACTTTTCTTTCCATATTTTTTATCATTACTTAATTGTTGAAGACATAGCATATTTACAAATGCTACGGTAATAATAACAACAATAAGAAGTGTTGAAATTAATGGTCTACTTTCTGAAAGTACAATTGCAAGTGTCCCTAGTAAAGTGATAGTCAAAAAAGCACTCTGCAATTTTCTTACATTACTATTGAAATTTTTCACAAACATCCCCCTCATTTATTTAATATATCTTTCGATGAACCACCCATTAAAATTTTTAGAATGGCCATTTCAATGCGAGACTGTTGAAGTATCTCATCTTCAAGTACAAAAATATTGATCATATTTCTTCCCTTTTTCTTTTCTAATATACTTTACCACTACATATCACAAGCATTAAAGATTATAAAATGACGGCTTTATTCTATCACAATTACAATCCAAAAGTAAATTATCTCACCCAAAATTAATCTTTAAAAATAATAATGGGATCTCACCAGCAAGGCAAATACGCCTTATGGTAAGATCCCATTATTTTATGCGAAACACTCTAAAAAACGGTGTCTCTTTCCCTGTAATACTCATGGCATACGCACTGTGTTATAACATAACAGTCACTGCAGCTGCACCTAGGATCAAAACTAGGCCACATACCGTAATTACCATTTCTTTTGAAGTCTTCTTTTGACCTAAGAACCAAATACCCGTCAAAGTTGCTAGCACAACTGATGTTTGCGACAAAATAAAGCCAGTTGCTAGACCATTCATATCCGGTTGGGCCGAGATCAAATATGTCAATGCTGCAAAGGCAAAGAAGAAACCAGAAAAGATCTGCTTGTAAGAAACAGCCTCAACAAATGGCGATCTTGTCTTACCCTTGACTGTCATCATGATCGCATAGACCACCGCCGCTAAAACCATCCCGATCGCTTGCGGTAAGAACGCATGCATCCCATCGATCTTAGCTTGTTGTGGTGCAGCAGAATATAGCCAATAACCAATTTCACCAACTGCTAACAAAGCCACAGCCTTGGTCAAAGCGCTCTTGTTTTCGGGCGTCTTTTTTTCACTCCAGACTGTCATCCATGCACCTAAAATGATAACTGCAAGTGCGATAAAACCGATCAACTTAGCCGTTGCTGTTGGCCAATCACCTAAGTAAAATACGCCCCAAAGTGAAGCACCCAATAATTGAAAGGCCGTCGTGATCGGCATTGCTTTTGAAGAGCCGATCAAAGTAAATGAGTAAAACGTGATGATCTGTGCCGTACCCCAACCGATCCCAGAAAGAACTGAGAAAAAGAGCGCTGCACCACTTGGAAGTGCCAAACCTTTGATCATCGCTAATACTAAAGCAAAAATCAAGGTCCCTAAAGTCGAACCTAAGATCTGATTGACTGGTTTACCGCCGATCTTAGATGCGATCGTAGGGTAAAGCCCCCAACCTAATAATGGTCCTAAACCAACTAAAATTGCCGTTGTATTCAATTCAATTTCCCCCCTAACCGTTAAAACGTAACGCCACTCTCTAAAATAATGTTGGAATATGGTGTCATTTCACCGGTACGGATGAAGGCATGACACTTGTGTAAGTCTTGCTTCATTTCAGCATGTGGGATAAAGACGATCTCTGTATTTTTGAAACGCTCTTTGATCGCTTCCAATTGAGCTGGATTTTGCGTCTTGATCTCTTCTGCTAAGTATATCCGTTGAACTTCTAATTCAGTCAACACATTATCTAAAACTTGAAGGAAACTAGGAATACCATTGGAAACTGCTAGATCGATCTTTTCGGTTTCACGTGGCACTGGCATTCCAGCATCACCAATACTCAATGTGTCAAAGTGGCCCATTTGCGAAATTACCCGGGAAATATCTGAATTAATGACTTGTGTCTTTTTCATGATCACGCCTTCTTCTTTTTAATTTAATTCATGCTTATATGGAATTGACGGTTGGGCGCCAAAACGTTGTACAGTCAGTGAGGAAGCTTTATTACCGTATGTGATCGCTTCAACGAGATTGCTAAAGTCAGGTTTTAAAACAGTACTCAAAGCACCGATAAATGTATCGCCGGCTGCTGTTGTATCCACTGCTTTGACTTTAAAGGCAGGAACGATCCCGCTTTGACCGTCCATGCTGTAAAATGAACCCTTGCTACCGATCGTGATCAAGACCACTTTGATCCCTAATGCATGAAGTTTAGCGGCTGCTTTTTGCATGCTTTTCTCATCGACCACTTTGATCCCAGTCAAGATCTCGGTCTCTGTCTCATTAGGTGCGATCACATCTGTCGTCTTGAGCAATTCTTCAGGAACTGTGCGCATCGCAGGCGCTGGATTCAAGATCGTCTTTACGCCAGCTTGATGCGCTATTTCAAAGGCTTTGATCGTACTTGACAAATCACTTTCAAATTGTGCGATCACAAAATCACTTTCTTTGATCAAGTCTGCATGTTCAACTACATGTTCTGGTGTGATCTTGCCATTTGCACCAGCATGGATCATAATACTATTTTCGCCTTTTTCATCCACAACGATATAGGCTTGCCCAGTTGCGACCTTATCCAATTCAGCGATCCCATCTAATTTTATCTCTTCATAACCCAAAAGTTCACGCATCGTCTTGCCGGCATCATCATTACCAACAGCACCGATAAAAGCCGTCTTAGCCCCAGAACGTTTAGCAGCTACAGCTTGATTTGCACCTTTACCGCCACCCGCTGAAAATACTTCGGAGGCATGGATCGTCTCACCTGGTTTAGCCATCTCTTTTACTCTGATCGTTCTGTCTAAATTGATACTTCCGATCACTGTTACTTTATTCATTGTACCCACCTCGTGTCTTTCTAGCAAATTAATTTTGGTAACTTATAACACTTATTAAAACGTTTTAATTACTGCACCTAGAATATAACACACTTTTGAAAGCGTTTCAAATTTTAACTTTGACTGAGCCACGGACCGCTAATTTGACCGGTAAGATCCGCTTGATGTACGGGCTAGTCGGGTCTGCTAGCCGTTTTATCATTAGCTCGGCTGCTTGTTTGCCCAGCTCATAGATCGGTTGGGCAACGGTCGTCAAAGCAGGTGTAACATAGCGACACATCTCAACATCATCGTAACCGACCACACTAAGATCAGCTGGAACACTTTTACCATTTTGTCTCATTCCTAAATAGATCCCAAACGCTAATTCATCACTAAGTGCAAAAACCGCTTCGATATTTTGCTCCAATAACTCAGCAACAACTGCCTGACCCCCACTTTTGGAAAGTTCTGTTTTGATCTGGAGTGCTTGCGGAAATTCAACTAAAAATCCCTGTAGTCGACGCAAGATGTTTACCGTCACCAAATCAGGGACGATAACTGCGACCTTAGTATGGCCCATTTTTTTTAGATACCGTGCAGCTAATAAACCACCATTGAAGTCATCTGTAGCTACCTCATCACTGAATTCGACGCTCGTTTTTTGATCTAACACAATGACCGGACGCTTTTTGACCTGTAAAACTTCTTTTAGTACCTCATCTGAGATCGAAGGGCTAGCAATGATAAAACCATCGACCCCTCTTTGAGCTAGTTCGAGCAAGGCCTTTTCTTCTTTAGCCCCGTTAAAGCCACCATTGCACAACATTGAAATATAACTCGAACGTAACAGCTCTTCTTCGATCCCTTTGACTAAAGTACTGAAAAAAGAGTTAGTTATCTCAGGTACGAGGATCCCGATCGTTTTACTTTGTTTACCGACCATTTGGCGTGCCAAATGATCTGCTTTGTAGCCTAATTCATCTCGAGCTGCTTGAACTTTTTGAACTGTTAATGGATTAAAGTTCATAGCCTTACCATTTAAGATCTGTGAAACTGTTGCGATCGAGACACCAGCGCGTTTAGCAACTTCACGGATCGTCACTTTTTTAGCACACATCTACCCATCCCTCACAAATATAAGTTCGAATACAGGGCACAAAAAAACAGCCCATACTCAGTAAATAATACTCGGAAACATCATCTTGGAGGTTCACCTGTTGCTCCTAAGATATCATCAAGAAACTGAGTACGTGGCTGTTAAATTACTATAAGGAGTAATCGTCCCCACATCCTTTATCTGGTTTTGATCTTGTTCGCTTTCCAGAAGCACTCAACAAGATCCTCTCTACTAATTGCAATTAGTGGCGTTGGCCTAAAGAGACTACAACATTTTTGCTTTTAAACTCAATTTGTTGGTTCCATCACCCTCCAACCTAATTATAGGAACAGTGACTAACATTTTGGACGCCCTAATTGTGGGAATCTTTAGACTCCTCACTTATTTTATAACATAAAACCAAATTTTTAGCAAGCGCTAACATTTATAACTAAATTAACTTTTTTGAATATCATTGACAATTTACCAAAAACATGTTATTCTGAAGTTTCTATTATACGGTGCGATATTTACTGTGGAAGGTAAATATCATTAAAAGAGCTAGGAAATATCTCCTGGCTCTTTTTTTTGCGTATTATGATCGTAGTCGTGCTCCAAAATGCAACTCTGAGGTAAAGTACACCTCAAAGTGGTGATGTTATCATTTGAGCTACCCACATTTTTCCACACTGTAATATAAAAGGCAAGTGCGCCATCACTCGCACTTGCCTGGGTTGAGGATATACATTGTAATATAAAGAGCGAACCCCTACATCACACAATGCATTTTTAAAACTTACTACGTGTAGCATACTTAAAGGAGTATTACTCCTCACTGCACATTATACCCCAGTTTAAACCATGATTAAAAATGATTTGCCTTTTCTAATTCCGATACATTTTTAGCTCCAAAAATAGATCGTTATATTTTTCCAAATACTTAGGTCCTAGATCTTCGTATATCTCCATTTGCTTGATCCGAGCAGCACTTGGATAAAATTCTTTATTGGAAGTGATCGCTTTTGGCAAATATTTCAATGCCACTTTATTTGGAGTGGAATAACCGATGTATTCCGTGTTTTGAGCCGCATTTTTAGGATCTAACATGAAATTGATAAATTCATATGCTCCTTGCTTATTTTTAGCTGTCTTAGGGATCACCAAATTATCAAACCACAAATTAGTCCCACCATTTGGGATCACATAGTGCAAATGACTATTTTTTTCCATCATATCAGCTGCTTCCCCCGAAAAGGTCACCGCTACACTGCTCTCCTCATTGGCCATATATGTCTTGATCTCATCGGAAACGATCGCTTTAGCGTTTGGCGTCAAAGCTTTGAGCTTATTATAGGCTTGATCAAGCTCAGCATCATTTTTGCTGTTGAGCGATCTTTGCATACTAGCCAGACCGATCCCCATAAATTCGCGTGCCCCATCAATGAACATGATCTTGTTTTTCAATTGTGGATCCCAAAGATCGTTCCACGTCTTGAATTGTGAAGCCTGATAGAATTTATCATTATAAATGATCCCTAACGTCCCCCAAAAATACGGTACTGAATACTCATTATGCCGATCAAAGGCAAGATCCATAAACTGCAGATCGATATTTTTTAAATTCGGTAACTTACTGTGATCTAGTTTCAACAAAAGGTGCTCTTTTTTCATCTTCTGGATCATATAGTCACTTGGGACCGTGATATCATACGAAGTCCCACCTTGTTTGATCTTGGTCAACATTGCTTCGTTTGAATCAAACGTCTCATAGTTGACCTTATACCCTGTCTGCTTTTCAAATTTGGTGATCAATTTAGGATCGATGTAATCGCCCCAGTTATAGATATTCAAAACTTTGGCATCTGACATACCAGTCGAGCGTTCGAGCCAAACTGTCCCTAAAAAGAGCAAACCAATGATCAAACAGATCCCGATCAAAAGTGAACGTAATTTTTTCATCGCAAGAGCCTCCTCTTTCTTTTCTTGGAGCGTGGTTGGTTATCCTTACTGATGTAGTAATAACCGACTACCAATACAAGTGCAAATAAAAAGACTAACGTACTTAAGGCATTGATCTCTAAACTGACTCCACGCCGCGCCCGCGAATAGATCTCGACTGATAGTGTGGTAAAACCATTACCTGTCACAAAAAAGGTGACTGCAAAATCATCGAGTGAATAGGTAAATGCCATAAAATACCCTGCGATGATCCCAGGGGAAAGATAAGGCAAGATGATATCTTTTAAGATCTGGCGGTTATTGGCACCAAGATCATAGCCAGCCGTGATCATTGAGTCATTCATCTCTTGAAGTTTAGGCAAGATCATCAAGACTACGATCGGGATACTAAAGCTGACATGCGCCAAAAGTACTGTCCAAAAGCCGAGTGAAAAGCCACTAAAGATCGAACCTAACGTGATAAATAGGATCAAAAAACTAGCCCCGATCGTCACGTCTGGTGAAACGATCAAGATATTATTCAACGATAACAATGTATTGCGGTGACGTCTTTTTCTCAAATAATAGATAAACAACGCCCCAAAAGTACCGATCACAGTAGCGATCAGAGCTGACAAAAACGCCAACAAGAAGGTATTTAGCAAGATGATCACCAACCGTGTATCGGAAAACAACTCACTAAAATGGCGCAATGAAAAACCGGTAAAGTTATTCATCGTATCGCCGGCATTAAAGGAATACCAGACCAAATAAAAGATCGGTAAATATAAAAAGATAAAGACTAAGATCAAATAAAGATCCGCCCATTTAGATCTAGTTTGTTGCATTATTTGCCACCTGCTTTCTTTTCACCGGTAAAGAGCATCACGATCACCATTGCAATGATCAAAACGACCCCGATCGTTGCCCCTTTGCCCCAGTTTTGCGTTACCATGAAATGCTCTTCGATCGCGGTCCCTAATGTGATCACACGATTTCCTCCGATCAAACGAGTCAACATAAAGAGCGAAAGTGATGGGATAAAGACCGCTTGGATCCCACTTTTGACCCCATTTAACGATAGTGGGAAGATCACTTTAAAAAATGTCTGGGTCGAATTGGCTCCAAGATCTTTGCTAGCAGCAATAAATGAAGGCGGCAATTCCTCAAGTGCATTGAAAAGCGGGATGATCATAAAAGGCAACTGGATATAAACTGCCACGATCAAAAAGCTAAAATCGGTGAATAATAATTGCTTAGGCAAGATCCCAAAAAAGCCTAAAAAGCTGTTCAAACCGCCATGGACACCGAAGATCCCGATGAAGGCATAGGCTTTTAATAATAAATTGATCCATGTCGGTAAAATGATCAATAACAGCCACAGGTCTTTATGCTTTAATTTTGTCAAAAAATACGCTGTCGGATAACTGATCAAAAGTGTGATCAAGGTGATCAAAAAAGCATACCAGACCGAATTAAAAGTCATCAATAAATACTTCCCCGAGCCAAAATACTCCGCATAATTAGCTAACGTGAAATGTCCACTTTGATCAAAAAATGAATATCCGATCACCAAAACAACTGGTGCTAAGACAAAAAAGAGCAACCAGAGAAAATATGGGACTGCTAATAAAGTATTATACTTTTTCATATTGTCCCCCTTAATCATCGTAACTTTCTAAACGTGCATCAAATTCTGCTTCTGTTTCATTGAAACGCATGACATGGATATCTTCGGGATCAAAGTACAAGCCGATCTCACTGTCGACCTGGGCTTTTTTGGTCGAATGCACGATCCATTCATTTTCCATCTCATCATGACAAACGATCTCATAATGGACCCCGCGAAATAATTGTGTATCGACTTTGACTTTTAATTTCCCCGCTTTGACCGTGGTCAACTCGAGATCTTCAGGTCGCAAAACGACTTCGACTGGTTCATTTGGACGCATCCCCTCATCCACACATTCAAATTCTTTACCGGCAAATTTCACAAGACAGTCCTGGATCATCACCCCATCGACAATGTTACTTTCCCCGATAAAATCAGCTACATAGTGATTGATCGGTTCATCGTAAATATCGACTGGACTGCCACTTTGCACGATATTTCCGTTATTTAAAACAAAGATCTCATCACTCATCGCCAAAGCTTCTTCTTGGTCGTGGGTCACAAAAATAAAGGTGATACCCAGTCGCTGTTGTAACTCGCGCAATTCATATTGCATGTTTAGTCGCAATTTATGATCTAAAGCTGATAAAGGTTCGTCTAACAATAAGATCTTAGGTTCATTGACGATCGCCCGTGCAATAGCGACCCGTTGCCGTTGCCCACCAGACATCTCACTGATCCCACGCTTTTCATAACCGGCTAACTGTACTAAGCGCAAGGCTTCTTTAACTTTAGTTTCAATTTCTGCTTTCGGTGTCTTTTTGATCTTCAATCCAAAAGCGATATTATCAAAAACATTCATATGCGGGAAGAGCGCATAATCTTGAAAAACGGTATTAACTTGACGCTTGTTTGCAGGAATATCGTTGATCCGCTTTCCTTCAAAGTAAATATCACCTGCAGTCGGTTCTGAAAAACCTGCGATCATCCGTAAGATCGTCGTTTTACCACATCCAGATGGTCCTAAAAGTGTATAGAATTTGCCCTCTTCGATATCAAAGCTGACTTTTTTTAATACCGGAACATCATCGTCATAGCTCTTAACGACATTTTTAAAAGAAATAATTGGTTTCTTCACAATAACCACCCCTTTACCAAAATAGAAACTAATTTCCATTATACTAAACATTTCCTGCTTTTAAAAAGACCCATAGTAAAACTATGAGTCCATGATCTATTTTTTAGCTGCGATCACATATGGTATGGCTAAAAAGCAGATCGCCCCCAGCATATTGCCCAATGTGACCCAAAATAGATTATATAGCCACGCCCCGACTGTGATCACTTCACCGGCGGGTTCGATCAGTGCTGCGGTCAGTAAAGTCATATTGGCTACACTGTGCTCAAATCCCGTCGTAAAAAAGGCCAATAAACACCAAAAGACCATGATCAATTTAGCGGCATCATTTTTTGTCTGAAAGCTCGACCATAATGCCAAACAGACCAAAATGTTACATAAGATCCCCCGCATGACCAAAGCCACTGGACCAGCCGTCGTCTTGACTACGGCAGTCGCAGTGAGCGCCTTGGCTATTCCGTCAACTTGTAAGCCGGTAGCATTATAAAGAATTGCCAATAAGATCGCCCCACAGGCATTGCCTAACCAGCAGATCAGCCATAGATAACTTGCTTGGAACCACGTATTTTGCTTAGTCAAAGCACTGACTGCTAAAACAAAATTATTGCCAGTAAATAATTCACCTCCAGCGATGATCACTAAGCTAAGTGCTACACCAAAAACTGTTCCCATCAATAATTTAGTGATCGAAGCACCTTGTAACTGCCCACTGACAGTAAAAGCTAACAAGATACCAAAGCCGATATACATTCCAGCTAACATGGACAATAGAAAATACCCCAGCGGATTTTGGCGCAAAAAAGCTAACTTCTTACTCGCAGCCCCTTGAACTGCTTTGATCTGTTCTGTATACATATGTGTACTCCTTTTTTTGTGTTTAAGGGCCCCCTGCCCAATTTTAATTATATCGAACTAGACTACAAAATACGTACTCAAAACTATGGCAAGTGCTAAAATAGAGGGTAGTTAATTTTTTATCTGGAAGTGGTCTTATCAATAATTATGAAATCATCAAACAAAAATATGCCCAATCGCTTTTGATCGGGCTGACTTTGGCATTTTGTGGTGGCTATATCGACGCCTATACCTATGTCTTACGGGAACATTCGTTGGTCGCTGGGCAGACCGGTAATATCGTCTTCTTAGCTGTCGATATTGCTAGTAAGGGGCTTGTGATCACGGAAACGCGCTTTTTTACCTTTGTCTTTTTCATTTTAGGGATCTTTATTATCAGCTTTCTTGCTAAAAAAATAGACTCTCCCTACGTCAAACCTTTATCCTTGATCCCCTGTATCTTGGCTTGTCTAGTGATCGGTTTTTTGCCTGTCAGCACACCAGACTATCTCGTCGTTCCTCCATTGGCCTTTGGAGTCGGGATCCAAACGACTTCATTTAGCAAGATCGAGGGCATCCCTTATAACAACTCCTTTTCCACGGGAAATATCAAAAAAGGTATGATCGCTTGGAATGGATTTTTCTTCTCTCACAGTTTATCCGACAAGCATGCGGCTAAATTATATTTAGCGATCACCCTTGCTTTTGCGCTAGGCGCTTTGTGTTCAGCTGAATTAGAAAAACTTTGGGGGATCCACACGATCTGGGCGATCACCGTTATCTTGAGTGCAGTGATGCTACGGTATCTTTATTTATTGCATCATGAAAAATAACCCAGGACAACTTCACCGATTCTCGGATAAAAAATAAGATGATCCATGTTCTACAGATCATCTTATTTTTTTCAGCCTTAATTATTAATTATAGTTTACCAACTAGATCTAAGCCTGGTTCCAACACATCATCGCCTGGTTGCCAACTAGCTGGGCAGACCTTATCACCATGTGCACGTACAAAGGAGGCTGCTTGTAGCGTTCTGAAGATCTCAGAGGCGTTCCGGCCGATCCCCATGTTGTTGATCGTATAGGATTGGATCACACCATCTGGATCGACGATGAAAGCAGCACGATATGTTTGTCCGAGTTCTTCATTCAATACATCAAATGCTTTAGCTAATTTACCAGCTGGATCAGCTAGCATCGGATATTCGATCTTACCGATACCATCAGAAGCTTCAGCCCATGCCTTGTGCACAAACTCGGTATCTTCGGAAACAGAATAGATCTCTGCCCCAGCTGCCTTGAATTGGGAATATTTAGCTTGTAAATCTTCTAATTCAGTTGGACAAACAAAGGAGAAGTCGGCTGGATAAAAGAAAAACACGCTCCATTTACCCAAAACATCTTTTTTAGTGACATCCTTTAATTCCCCTTGTTGATATGCCTTAACTGAAAAATCTTGAATCTCTTGCCCAATGTAATTCATCTAAGAACGCCTCACTTTTTATTTTCTTGTTATACCCTTAGTATATCCACACAAATCTTTTTGTCAAACTTTATATATCAAGGATAACAAGAAACATTTAGAATTTTTTTAAACTAAATTTTTTTACTGTAAACTTGCTGCCACTAAAACTAAAGTTTCTAAGTCATCAGCTTTGAATTCATAAACGACATTGTCTTTGTTCCAAGTGAGTGATTGGGTCAAAAAACCAGCCTTGTTGGAAGTCTCCAAGCGTCCGTTACCACGTTGCGTTGGTGCTGGTAAGCGGTAGCGTTCTAACAGTGTGACTGCCTTTCTTGCTGCTACGACTGGATCTTCATTTGCTACTGGACTACCATGCATTGTAAAGGACCAATTGCCTTCATTCCAATGCAAGTAACGTTGACCAGCACCACTATTGACAGTGGCTTGCAACCCGTAACCTAAGCTGATCTTTGGCAAGTTACCCTGTGATGTATCATTTTGATAATCGATCTGGCTAGCGGCTTCATCAGTTGAGCCATAAGTCTTTTTAGTCAATGTTGCATAAGGAGACTTATCCTTTAAACTTTCATCGTTGACTGGCTTAGCATCTTTTTCAAGATAATAGTTAGCGGTATAGTTGTTTAGATCACCGCTATAGGAAACACTGACTTTCTTTTGACTGTCTTCTTTACCAGATAATGTCGCTACTAGTGCGGTATCTCCTAGATTTTGACGCATCGAGATCGCACCTTGTTGGATCAGTTCATTGTTGGAAAGTTTATTAGCCTCAGCTTGGTTTGGATCAGTCGTACTGCTTTCAGAAGCGGCAGCTTTTTCTTCACTGCTACTTTGTGCGCTTTTATCAGCTTGGCTGGTCGAACTTTGGGCTTGACTACTGCTCTTTTTAGCCACTTTAGAAGTCGTTTGTTCTTTTGCTGTGCTTTTTTCGTTGTTATTAGAACACCCAGCTAGCACGACCGTACAGAGCAGTGCTACGGTTATTTTTGAAAATTTATTCATCTTTTTTACCCCCATACATTGATATCTTCAAATGATTCCTACCTTTAGGATACCTTATTTAAGACCAAGATACCAAATTTTGAACACAGTGAAAAAAATTGCGGGTAGTGCCGTACAGATAACGGGGACTTGGATATTATGTAGGCTTAGCATCATGTGCAAGTCATTGTTATCTGCTAGGCATTGCAATTTGGAGCACGACTACAAACACAGTGCGTAAAATTGCGATCAACTCCGTAGAAATAACGCGCTCTCACTCATGAGGTGTTTTTTGCCTCATGAGTGGGAGACCGCTATTTCCTAGGAGTTGCAATTTGGAGCACGACTACAAACAATGCGCAAAAAAAAAGACCAGAAAATAACTTCTGGTCTCTTATCTTTAACGGCTGAGCATCAACATGTTGTAGAGCATGCCATCTTTTAATTTATCTACATCTGCGCCTAAAACTTTGGCGATCTCATAGGCATAGGCCCAAGCCGTTGCTGGCCCGCGACTGGTGATCAAACGATTCTTTTCATCTACGACAACTAAAGCTTCATCAAAATTACCATTCTTGACTTCATCTGCGATCCCAGCTTCCATCCCCGGATATAACGTATATTGGCTATCATCCAATAAGCCATAGCGTGCAAAAGCGATCGGAGCGGCACACATCGCTGCATTCCACTTACCAGCTTTTTTACGTTCGACCATGAACTGACGCAATGTTTCATTGTCACGCAAAGCTTCTGAACCAGGTAGCCCACCTGGGAAGATCACGATATCATAGTCCAATAGACTTTCATCCATGACCTTATCACAAGTCAACACGATATTATGGTCACCATTGACGATCTTATCGAATAAACCGACCATATCACATTTGATCCCGGCACGCCGTAAAACATCAACACTTGATAGTGCTTCAACTTCTTCACAACCAGGTGCGATCATCACTGCTGCTGTTTTTGTCATTATAAAGCCCCCTAAAATATTTACTAACTCTATTCTAGTCCAAAATTTCGTTGAGGGCTAATTTTTGGACTAAAAACACATTAAAATTACATCGGATCAAAATATGTTCTTAAACTTTCGCCTAACTAAGTGAGCATCTTGGAAGACTTATGCCACAGCCTCTTTTTATGCTTACTTCACTTTATCAGGTTGACATCACCACTAAGTTGGAATATCATAAATTTTTATAAATAAAGAACTAGAGGTATTATTATGTCAACACTTTTAGTCATCCAAGCATACTCCAAAGATAAAAGTGCGCATTTGGATCGGCTTAACCAGCATTTTATTACAAGTTATCAACAAGCCCACCCTAAGGACCGGATCATTTTTCACGATCTTACCAATGATGGCTCGCTTACATTAAATTCACAAATGATAATGGCATTGCGAAAAAAGCAACATCAAAAGCCATTATCAGAGTTTGAACAAAAGTTACTTTGTGAGCATGATGACTGGCTTAATGATTTCATGCTTGCTGATAAATATCTTTTCGTTGCTCCGATCCAACAACGGTTCTTACCCGCAGAGCTCAAACAATACTTAGATCTGATCGTAGCCACGTTGACTAAGTTGGCACCCCACAAAAAAGCCTTGCATCTCCAAGCAACAGATCGGACCTATCACCCCAGATCACTTAAATATTTTTGGGACACATATAAACACAAACATAACCTGGGAAATAAATATCTCCAAAAACTTTTATCCTTCCACGGGTTAAAGGATTTTACCACACTACATATTGAAGGTTTAGCAAATTGTTGCTCCAGTTGCGACCTTTCGTTAAAACATTGTCAAAAACAACTGACCAAGATCGCAAACACATTTTGATCACAGTGTGTAAAATTGCGGTCATCTCCGTAGAAATAACGCGGGTCACACCACGATGCAAATACGTGGTGTGACCCGCGTTATTCATATGACGATATCGCTCACTCTTTTAGTTTATTTAAAACAATTGTTTGCCACCTTCGACAAATAAGAAAATACCGTAAACAACGACGATGATCCCGCTGATCAAATTGATCCACAACAACAATTTATCTGGGATCTTGTGGCGAAAGACATTAAAAGCCGTTGTCATCCCCATATCCCAAATAAAGGAAGCACTTACGACCCCAATGATAAAAAAGATACTTTCAGCAAAGGTCAAAGTCCCACGACTAGCTCCCAGCATCATCGTCCCATCGATCAAGGCTTGCGGATTAGCCCAACTGACTACAAAAGCAGTCGTGACCGCTTGTTTTAAGCTGATCTTGTTGTCATCGCTCGTTAAAGCCCGCTGGTTAGCAGCCCTAATGATCCCCCAGCCGATATAAGCAGTCAAGAGCCCACCTGCCAACATAATAAATAATTTCAAGGTCTGATTATGGGTTATCAAAGCCCCGATGCCATAAAAGGCCGCTAAACAAAATAGCGCATCAAAGAGCCAAACTAAAAAAGTATACAACCAAGCTCGACTCAATTTATAAGATAAGCCGTTGTTGAACACATACACATTTTGCATCCCGATCGGTGCCACAAACGCAAATCCGATCAATAAACCTTGCCAATAAGCCAAATTACTCTCCCCATTCTCTAAAATACTCTTATTTGAATCATAACATAGATTTTAGGTAAGAGGACAAAAAAGAAGCCAGAGTTTCCCCTGACTTCTAGAACTATTTACTTATTTTGCGTCTTCCCATGTCTTTTCAAAAAGGGCATAGGAGAAATCGGCTGTCGTTTCTACGACTACATCGGCCTGGGCTAATTCAGTCTCATCTCCTACAGCCACCGCTGTCATTCCAGCAGCTTTGATCGCAGCTACGCCCGAAACAGCATCTTCGACCCCAACGCAATCCTTTGGTTCAAGCTCAACTGCTTTGGCACCAGCTAAGAAGATATCAGGTGCTGGTTTACCGTGAGCAACTTTACTTGGATCAGCGATCGCATCAAATTCGTTTGCTAGACCTAACTTTTCTAAGATCGCAGGCGCATTCTTGGAAGCTGAAGCAATTGATAATTTAACGCCATGTTCTTTTAATTCACCGATCAAACGGGTGATCCCTGGCAAAATATCTTCTTTGGTCAAAGTTTCGATCGCCTGCAAGTAATAACCGTTCTTCTTTTCCGCCATTTCTAAGATCTCTTCGTCGGTATAATTATCACGTAGACCCCCAAATTCTAAGATCTTGATCAAAGAATCAGTCCGACTGATCCCTTTTAATTCAGCTTCAAATTCAGCGGGTAAGACTAGCCCTAATTGTTCTTTAGCCAGTTGGCTCCAAGCTTCAAAGTGAAACTTGGCTGTATCGGTGATCACACCGTCTAGATCAAAAATTGCACCTTTCATCAGTTTCCTCCTATTTTGCTGTTAATTTTGTTTCTTCACCATTTAATTTGATCTTCAAAGGTTCACCTTTCAACAATTCGATCTTAGAACCTGTCTTATCAACTTCAATGCTCAACAAACGACCGCGGAAGTTGATTCGGAATTTGTAACCATCCCATTCTTTAGGTAAGAATGGTGCAAATTCAAGTTCACCGTCAATGACACGCATGCCTGCAAACCCTTGAACGATCGCTAACCATGAACCAGTCATTGATGTGATGTGCAAGCCATCTTCGGTATCGTTGTTATAGTTATCCAAGTCTAATCGTGCTGTTCGTGAATACATCTCAAAGGCCTTTTCTTCTTTGTGAAGATCGGCAGCTAAAACAGAGTGGATCGATGGAGAAAGACTTGATTCATGCACGGTCAATGGTTCGTAGAAATCAAAGTTCTTTTCTTTTTGTTCTGGTGTGAAGTCTTCTACAAAGTAATAGATACCTTGTAAAACATCGGCTTGTTTGATATATGGTGAACGCAAGATCTTATCCCATGACCAGTTTTGGTTCAATGGTAATTGCCCTTCTGGAAGATCCTTAACTGGTGTCAGGTCTTTATCCAAGAAGGTATCATGTTGAACGAAGATCCCGAGTTCTTGATCTTCAGGCAAGTACATGTTATCCGCAATTTCATGCCATTTTTGACGTTCTGCTTCACCTAGGTCGAGTTGCGCTAATTTTTCAGCTGAAACTTTATCAGCGATCTCATTTGCATAGTTCAAGCACCATTTAGCCAACATGTTGGTGTACCAGTTGTTATTGACGTTGTTTTCGTATTCGTTTGGTCCAGTTACACCGTGGATCATGTATTGACCCTTGCGCTTGGAGTAATGCACACGATCAGCCCAGAAGCGTGCGATCCCGACTAAAACATCAAAGCCGTTGTGGGTCGCATATTCTTCATCACCAGTGTAACGAGTATAGTTGTAGATAGCATAGGCGATCGTTCCGTTACGGTGGATCTCTTCAAATGTGATCTCCCATTCGTTATGGCATTCGATCCCATTGAAAGTCACCATTGGATACAACGCACCTTTCAAACCTTGTTGTTGTGCATTGTGGTAAGCTCCTGCTAATTGATCATACCGATACTTGAGCAAGTTTTTTGTCACCGATTCGTCGGCTAAAGCTAAATACAATGGTACTGCGAAAGCTTCTGTATCCCAGTATGTGGCACCACCATATTTTTCACCTGTGAAACCTTTTGGCCCGATGTTTAAGCGAGCGTCATCACCATAGTAAGTTGAGAAGAGTTGGAACAAGTTGAAACGAATACCTTGTTGTGATTCAGCGTTACCTGAGATCTCAACGTCAGCTTTTTCCCAACGCTTAGCCCAGCCAGCGGCTTGTTTTTCTTTCAATTCTTCAAATGATTTTTCAGCTTGTTGTTGGCTCAAAGTTTGTGCAGCTTGTGTTAAAGCTTCTTTTGTTTCATGATCACGTGAAGTTACCACGATCACGCGTTTTTCAAAAGCTACGGTCTGTCCAGCAGCAACTTGGCCTGCAAATGTATTTGCTACGCTCTTTTCAGTCGTTTCAGCTGCCATTGGTCGTAGATCAGTTACGTGGTCAGCTAACATTTCAGTTGTAAATTGTGGTGTACCAAAGTTATTTGGGATCGTTTGTGCCGTTAAAGACATATGTGTTTCAGCTACATTTTGTGCCAAAACATTCCAGAATTTTTCATCATAGTTTGCATCTTCATTGAAAACATCCGCATCAATGTATGACTTGATCTCAATGTTTGCTTCAGTATCATTTAAGTTTTCAACTGTGATCTTAGAAGCGTAGAGTTCTTTTTGCGCTACACTGACAAAACGTTCAAAGTTCAAACGGAATTTTTGACCGTCTTTTTCAACGATAAAGCTCCGATTCAAGATCCCTTTTTTCATGTCGAGTGCAAGTTCAAAGTCTGAAAATTCATCCTTAGCCAAGTCAACAGAAGAACCGTTCAACTTGATGTCAACTTTAGTGAAATCAACTGCATTGATGACCTTACCAAAGTATTCAGGATAACCGTTCTTCCACCAACCAACACGTGTCTTATCTGGATACCAAACACCACCAAGATAAATACCTTTATGTGTATCGCCGGAGTATGTTTCTTCAAACATCCCACGCATCCCCATGTATTCGTTTCCAATGCTTGTCATACTTTCTTGGAGTCGTTTTTCTTCGGGTTTAAATTCATGTGTGACTACTTTCCATGGATCGATTTCAAAAATTCTTTTCATTTACACTGACCACCTTTTTAAAACTTCAATTTAAACGTTTTCATTTTACACATTAATTATAAATGCAATCGGTTGCATTTGCAAGCAAAAAAAATCTCTTTTTCTGAGATTTTTAAATTTTTGTAGATGCACGTTCCACGATCTTATGTGGTACGACTACATGATCGGTCTCCAGCTTTAATTTGTCATTTCCCTTTGTATTGATCGCTAAGGCTGCTGCCTCGGACCCCAAAAAGCGCGGGAAGATCTCGACCGAAGTCAAGGCCGGTCGTGCTGTTTTAGCAAGCAATGAGTTATTAAAACCCAATAAAGCAAGTTCAGATTGCTCGATCTCACAAATATCACAGAGGTGCTGGATCTCTATCGCTAATATGTCATCACAAGCTACTACCCCAACTTTACCGCCAGTTTTAGAGATCATCTGCCCCAAAGCTTGGGCATTCTTTATCTCATCATCTTGCACAGTGCTCAAGCACAATGGTGATTTTGCAATATCAGCCTCGCTCAAAGCCTTTAGATAGCCTTTATACCGTGCATTTTGGACCTTTTCAGCGAGATCAGTATACGCATAAACGATCCGTGTTGCGCCTTTATCCAGCAAGAATTTAGTCGCATCATATCCCGCTTTGAAATTATCATTATCAACATAACATGTCGTCTCTTTATCAGTATAGGGTGAACCGATCACAACATAGTGGATCTTTGGATATTGCTTGATAAATTCCAGCACTGGATCGTTGGCTTGGGAATAGACAAATACGAATCGCGTGATATTTCCGCGCTTGATCATTGTTTCGATGTTTTTGATCAACTCTTCAGTCGTTTGACCTGACGCGACCGAGACTAACTGATCATGCGCATTGCAGATCGAAGCTAGGCCTTGAATGATCTGTATGAAAAACGGATTATCTCCCACAGATTCTTCGCGGGCTGGCAAAATGACCCCGATCGTATTTGAGGTTTGATTAGCTAAATTTTGGGCGGCAAAATTCGGCGAATAATCAAGCTCTTTCATTGCCTGGCGCACCTTATTCTTGGTCTCTTCACTGATCAACGGACTATCATGCATCGCACGTGAAGCCGTTGAAGGTGAAACACCAGCTTTTTTAGCGACATCTTTTATCGTTGCCATCTGAGCACCACCTCCATAAAAACGTTTGCATAACTTTAAGTATATACCGTTAAAAGCTCTTTGTGCAAGATTTCATCCAAAAAATATGCTATACTTAGAAAAAATTTATCTGAGGTGATACACATGGATGCAACTGAAATGTGGAACGCTTTTTGTGCCAATGATCCGACGCTTACCGATATGGGTCACAAAGCTTGGGCTTTTGGCTGTGAACCGGATCTTTTAGCCCAATTAGTTTTGCACGGGCAAAAAACAGCTACTACATCTTCTTATCCCTTATATGCTCTAGAAAACGAGCCTCTTCCTCAAGTTGGTGAATACAATATCATCCTAGATGGTAACGATAAGGCGATCTGCATCACCCAAACGACCAAAGTCTATCGCACCCTATTTAAAGAGGTCGGCGCACACCATGCTTATTTAGAGGGTGAAGGCGATCAAAGCCTAGCCTACTGGCGTAAAGTCCATCAAGATTTCTTCACTGCAGAACTAGCCGAAGTACAATTGACCTTTACCCCCGATCTTGAGGTCGTCTGTGAAGAATTTGAAGTTGTTTTTAGCTAAACAAAACGATCTGATCCACATATTGGTCAGATCGTTTTATTTAGTCTTGTATGTTTTATTTACGCATGATCCGCAAAGCATTCAAAACTGCGATCAACGTTACACCGACATCAGCAAAAACAGCTTCCCACATCGTTACGTCACCGAATGCTCCTAGGACTAAAAATATCAATTTGATCCCTAAAGCTAACACGATATTTTGCCAAACGATCTTTTTGGTTCGCCGTGCAATATTTAAAACACGTAAGATCGCAGCTGGATCATCACGCATCAAAACTACATCTGCTGCTTCGATCGCTGCATCAGAACCCAAAGCCCCCATAGCGATCCCAACATCAGCACTGGCCAAAACAGGCGTATCATTTAAGCCGTCACCAACAAAGCCAACTTTGCCAGTTTGAAATTGTTGCAACTTTTCAACTTCAGTCAACTTATCTTGCGGTAAAAGTTCTGCTTTGACCGTATCGACCGCTAATTTAGACGCGATCGCATCAGCCGTTTTTTGGCGATCCCCAGTCAGCATCACAGTCTGGATCCCTTGTTTTTTGAGTTCTTTTAACGTTGCTGCGGAAGTTTGTTTGAGTGTATCAGCGATCTCCAAACACCCCAAATATTTACCAGCATAAGCAACATAGACTAGTGTGCCCGTAGCTGTTGTCGGCAATTTTGCCAATGCGATCCCGTGTTCATTTAACAGGGATCTTTTACCGACCAATAATTCTTCATCGGCAAAAACAGCCTTGATCCCTTGCCCGACCACTTCTTTTACAGTTGCTAATTTTTCGGTCGGTAATTTTCCTGGGAAATATTCTACGATCGAACGAGCGATCGGATGCGGGGAATGCATTTCAGCGATCGCTGCTAATTCAACTAATTCAGCTTCTTTTACCCCTGCATTAGGATAGACATTTTCGACCCGAAATTTACCTTCTGTCAAAGTCCCCGTCTTATCAAAAACTAAAGTCTGGATCTGGGTCAATAATTCTAAATAGTTACTTCCCTTGACCAAAACACCAGCCCTAGACGATGCTCCGATCCCAGCAAAAAAGCCTAAAGGAATGGAAATGACCAATGCACATGGACATGAGATCACTAAAAAGATCAATGCCCGATAGAACCATTCGCTAAATGGTCGTCCCAAAAATAACGGTGGGATAATTGCCAGCAATAACGCTGTCCCGACCACGATCGGCGTATAAACTTGCGCAAATTTGGTGATGAACTTTTCAGTTGGTGCTTTCTTTTGACTTGCATTTTCGACTAATTCCAAGATCTTAGCGACCGTTGATTCACCATAAGGCTTGGTCACGCGAACTTCGATAACACTGTCTAACACGATCGCACCACTCAAGATCTGTGCTCCAGCTTCGACTAAGCGCGGTTCAGATTCACCTGTCAAAGCGGCTGTATCTAAATATGCACTTCCACTGATGACTTTACCATCCAAAGGTACACGTTCACCTGGTTTGATCTTGATCACTTCATCAACTTCAACTTGTGATGGCGAGACTTTAGTCACAATGCCATCTTCAGTGACTAAATTGGCATATTCTGGGCGAATATCTAACAATTGTGTGATCGAATCACGTGAACGCTCAACGGCAATATCTTCAAAAAGTTCACCTAAAGCGTAAAATAACATCACGGCGACCGCTTCGGGATACTGTTTGACGGCAAAAGCCCCCAATGTTGCTATCATCATCAAAAAATTTTCATCGAACCATTTACCGTAAAAGATATGCTCGATCGCTTCTTTGATCACACCAAAACCGATTATCAAATAAGCTACTAGGTAAATAGCAAATTCCAGTCCGATACTTAAATTTGGCAAATGTGCCACTAAAAATAGCACGATCGTGAGCGCTATCTGAATGATTTTATTTTTGTTTGCTAAAATCGTCTCCATGTTTGTCACCCCCGAACTTATGAATATATGTTCATATTTTCAATTAAAGTGTAACATGATTATTTTGCTAATGCAATCCTTTTAATTGCTTTGACATTTAACCAAAAATAATGTAGCTTAAAAATTAAATATTACTTGTGTCCTGTCTGGCCGCTCTGACCTGAGAGGACTTTTTTATAAATAGCATAGGAGGATTTTATGGAAAGTAAAAAATTAACTTTCAGACATTATCTAATGATCGGTTCTTTGATCTTTGGGATGTTATTTGGAGCCGGAAACCTGATCTTTCCAGTTCATTTAGGACAAATGGCTGGGGGCCACTGGCTAAGTGCTGCTTTAGGCTTTTTAGCTTCGGGTGTTTTATTACCAGTTTTAGGTCTGCTGGCGATCAGTATCACACAATCACGTGGTATCTATGAATTAGCTCGTCCAGTCGGCCACAGCTATGCATTGCTCTTTATGATCTTGATCTACGCTACGATCGGACCATTTTTTGCAACGCCTAGAACAGCGACCGTTCCCTTTACGATCGGGTTTGCACCACATATCGCACAAAATCAGCAATCATTAGGATTATTGATCTATTCGGCGATCTTCTTTTTATTGGTATACTTTTTGTCTAGTCGGGAAAGTAAGATCACTGCTTTGATCGGTAAAGTGCTCAATCCTGTCTTTTTAGTGATGTTATTTGTGATCTTTTTACTGGCTTTTAGCAATCCTCTCAGTTCAGCTGCGAGTGCACCGATCACTAAAGAGTATTTGACGGGCGCCTTGACTTCGGGGCTTCTCCAAGGCTACAACACGATGGATGCTTTGGCCTCGATCGCCTTTGGGATCACTATCGTTACAGCTGTTCGCCAATTTGGTCTAAAAGATAAAAAAGATATCGCTTTAGCAACTGCTAAAGGTGGGTCACTTGGGATCTTATCGATCGGGATCATCTACATTGCCTTGATCTTATTAGGAGCGCAAAGTGTCTCGACTTTTGGCTTGGCAGAAAACGGTGGGATCACTTTGACACAGATCTCTCATCACTATATGGGTGTCTTCGGTGATGCTTTGTTGGCGACTTTGACAACGATCACTTGCTTGTCGACTTCAATGGGCCTTGCGATCGCCTGTTCGCAAGCTTTCCATCAATTATTCAGTCGTTTTTCATATAAGGCGATCTTGCTGGTCTACTGCTTGCTATCATTTGCGATCGCTAATCTCGGACTTGATGCGATCATCGCTTGGTCATTACCAGTTTTGATGTTTTTATACCCATTAGCGATCACTTTGATCTTGCTTGGTGTTTGTTCTCCATTGTTCAATAACTACGCTTTGGTCTACAAAACTACGACATTTCTGACCTTGATCCCAGCTTTCTTTGACATGTTGAATGCTTTACCAGCTGGGCTAAAAGAGTCTGCTCTAGTTCAAACATTGCTCAAGTTTGCTCAAACTTATTTCCCATTCTTTGAACTCGGCTTTGGGTGGGTCTGCTTTAGTTTGTTAGGACTGATCATCGGTCTTGGCGGGTATTTCCTACGTAAAAAATAAAAAGTGGTGACACATATAAATAAAATAAGAGGATCTACCATGATGTCTTGCATTGTGGTAGATCCTCTTATTTTAGCAGTCCGTGTTCGACTAAATATTTATGGGCGACCTCACTTGCCTTTCGATGCTCAACGCTGACTTCATAGTTCATCTCTTGCATCTCTTTAGTCGTGATCTTACCTGCCAGTTTCTCTAAACTTTTGACTAGCTTTGGATTTTTCTTGGCAAAACTTTCATTCATCACTGGGGCTCCTTGATATGGTGGAAAAAAGTTCTTATCATCTTCTAAGACCATCAGATCGTATTGTCTTATCTGCGGATCAGTTGTATAACCATCCACTAAATTGACTTTCTTTTTGGCGATCGCTTGGTAGCGTAAGGCGGGCTCCATGACCGATACCTTACCAAAATCTAACCCATATACTTTTTTTAATCCCAAATAGCCATCAACTTGATTGGAAAAATCAGGATCAAAGCCCGCATGGACTTTATCACTCACCCGTGCTAGATCACTTAGCTTTGTCACTTGATACTTTTGTGAAAATTCTTTAGTGACAGCTAGATCATAACCGTTTTGATATGCCATAGGGCTCAAGTAACGCATATCGTATTGCTTTGATAACTGTTTTTGTGCGATCGCATAAGTCTTTTTTGGATCACTTGGTGTCTTTTTGTCGTAGTCGACTAAGGCTTCTAAAACTGTCCCTGTGAACTCTGGATAAATATCGACTTGCTCTTTTTTCAAAGCATTGAACAAAAATGTCGTGCCCCCAAAGTTTGGTTTCAACGTCACCTCTGCTTTAGGATCAGCTTGTAAGATCAACTCTTTATACATATTCATCAAGATCTCAGGCTCACTGCCTAATTTCCCTGCGATCACCACTTTAGTTGGTGCATGTAACATCTCAGTAAGCTTAAAACCACCAAAACCAAGCGCCAGCACGACTAAAGCTGCTAAAGTCGTATAGATCCGCCTAGGCTTTTTGCCGACAAACTTCAAAAGGCCACTACAACAAAAGGCCAAAACAGCTGATAAGACCCCACCGATCAAGAGATAATCATTGTTGTTTTGCTGGATCCCTAACATGATGTAACTTCCTAGACCACCGGCACCGATAAAAGCAGCTAAGGTCGCCGTACCGATGACCATAACTAAAGCGATCCTGATCCCCGATAAGATCAATGGCAGCGCTAAGGGGAATTCAAGGCGTTGCAATTGCTTAAAACGAGACAAGCCAAAAGCTCTAGCCGCCTCTTTGAGTGCTGGATCGATATTTTTTAACCCGGCATAGGTATTTTGATAGATCGGCATGATCGCATAAAGCGTCAAAGCGATCACAGCTGGAGTCGTACCGATACCGACCACCGGGATCAACAAACCTAATAAAGCTAAACTTGGGATCGTTTGGATGATACCTGCCACCTGCAGACCTGCTTCACCTAAAATAGGTTTATTGCGCAATCCGATCGCTAACGGGATAGCTACCAAGGCAGCGATCACCAGTGAGATCAGTGAGATCGTCAAATGCTGCATCAGTGCCTGCAAGATCTCAACACGTTGGTCGCTTACTGTTTCAAGTAATTTTGGCATCTGATCACTCCTTATGTAAAAGATAGGCTAAGAGTTGTTGGTAAGTAATTTCATAGGTCTGATCTTGGTAATTGAAGCGTACTTTCGGTGTCTGTTGCAGTTGGGTCAATAATTCAGTAAAATCAATCAGCTCAGGGACGGTAGGACAAAATTTGACTTTAGTGAGATGTTTTGTTTCTAATAGATAATCAAGATCCCAAAAATGGGGACTTTCTGTATCAAAAAATGTTTTTACAAATTCATTTGCTGGCTGTTGCATGATCTGTGTGGGCGTCCCGACTTGTTGGATCTTCCCTTCATGCAAGACAGCGATCCGATCCCCTAAGCGCAAAGCTTCTTGCATATCGTGAGTCACAAAAACGACCGTCGGTTTTAGCGTTTTATGTAGCTCTAAGATCAGATCCTGTGATTGGCGCCGCAAGACTGGATCTAATGCACTAAACGATTCATCCATCAAAACTAGCTCTGGTTTGGTCGCTAAAGCTCGGATGATCGCGACTCTTTGCTTTTGTCCTCCTGACAATTCAGCTGGCTTGCGTTTGGCAAAAACGATCGGATCAAGGTCTACTTCTTGTAACAATTCATACGCTCTTTTTCTTCGTTTAGACTTTTCGGTCTTGAGCTGTTCTAATTGGATCGTGATGTTATCTTCGACCGATAGATTGGGAAATAAACAGCTGTCTTGGAGCACGTAACCGGTATTTAGGCGCAACTTTTGTTTATCGTATTCTTTTATCTTTTTGTCGTTTAGATAAATATCACCTGTCGTTGGGAGCGTCAACTGATTCAACATCCGCAGTAAAGTCGTTTTGCCACTCCCACTAGGTCCTACTAAGACAAAAAATTCACCCGCATTGATCTTTAGATCGATATGTTCTAAGATCGTATTTTCACCATAGGTCTTACTAACGTCTCGATAATGGATCATCTCTTTCACCTCACGATTT
This sequence comes from uncultured Ligilactobacillus sp., assembly GCF_948826705.1. Taxonomy (NCBI): domain Bacteria; kingdom Bacillati; phylum Bacillota; class Bacilli; order Lactobacillales; family Lactobacillaceae; genus Ligilactobacillus; species uncultured Ligilactobacillus sp. The sequence goes on along the minus strand of NZ_CAQLEL010000075.1, from coordinate 8,177 downwards.
ATACTCTATAGTCTACTAAAATAGTGTAAAAAAACAATTGATATGCACTGATCATTTTCACTATAATACAATTAAAAACTAAAAGAAAGTAGGCACTTAATAGTTTTATACTTTCTAAAGGGGAGTGTTAAATAAATGGTAAATAGACCTTTACCGCAGATGGGACTCTGTCCTGTTGCAACAACGATCAGCTTATTATCCAGTAAGTGGAAGATCTTGATCGTACGTGATCTACTAGGTGGGACTAAGCGCTACGGTGAACTAAAGCAAAGTGTCGCTGGGGTAAGTCAAAAGATGTTGACCCAAAGCTTACGCGAACTAGAAAATGACGGCTTAGTTATCCGTAAAGTTTATCCTGAGATCCCTCCTAAGGTAGAATATCGCTTGAGTAAATTGGGAGAAACTTTGCACCCTGTGATCGATGCTCTAGCGGCTTGGGGCACCATGTATATCGAACAGCAAAAAAATGCTGAAAAATAGATGAGGCTGTGACATAAGTCGTTGTTACTTGGTACTAAAGCCTTAAAAACAAGTATTTTCAGAGACAAAGAAAGACATCTTCAAAATTCCAATGTTTGGAATTTGAAGATGTCTTCTACTTATATCACAGCCTCATTTTGCATCTATCAGTCTAATACCATTTGATTGGTATATAGATCGTAATAAAAACCCTTTTGGGCGAGCAACTCTGCATGACTGCCCTGCTCGATCACATTACCGTCGCGTAAGACCGCGATCTTATCGGCATTGACGATCGTCTTTAAGCGGTGCGCGATCACAAAGCTCGTGCGCCCAGCTAAGACTGCATCCATTGCTTGTTGGATCTTTTCTTCCGTCACGGTATCAACATTAGATGTCGCTTCGTCTAAGATCAAGAGATCTGGGTCAGACAATAACGTCCGCGCAATACTTACCAATTGCTTTTGCCCCGTTGAAAAGATCGACTGCTCATCGCTGACCTTAGTTGCATATCCATCGGGTAAACCAACGACAAAATCATGGATCTGCGCTTGTTTAGCTGCAGCGATCATCTCTTCATCACTAGCATCTGGCTTACCGTATTTGATGTTATCGGCGATCGTCCCCGTAAAGAGCAACGAATCTTGCAATACGATCCCAACTTTTGAACGCAAAGACTTGAGCGTAAGGTCGCGCACATCCACCCCATCAAAAGTCACTGACCCAGAATCGACATCATAAAACCGATTGAATAGATTCATCGTCGTCGTCTTACCTGAACCCGTTGGCCCAACCAAGGCTAGCATCTGACCCTTTTTCACTGATAGATCGATCCCATGCAAGATCTCTTTTCCTTCATCATAACTAAAATGCACATCATTTAAAGCCACTTCTGAACGTAAGCCCTCTTGCTTTTTACCGTCCAAAACTAGATCTTCTTCTGGTTGAGCTTCGACTTTAGCTAAACGTCTTGCACCTGTTAGTGCCAACTGGATCATCGAGTAGATCGAAGTCAATTGTGTCAATGGTTGGAAATATGTTTGCGAATACTGCACAAACATCACGATCAAGCCCAGACCAGTCGCTGTATTCATCGAGTCAGCCACGATCAACCAGATCCCCCCAACGATCACGATCGCTAGGTTCAACAATGACAGGCCTTGCATCAAAGGAAACAAGAGACCAGAATAAAATTGGCCTTTAAACATCGTATCTTTAACACGTTGGTTGTATTTTTTAAAACCAGCGATCGATTCTTGTTGTAGACCATTACTCAAAATGACCTGTTCTCCGTTGATCTGCTCATTGACATAACCGTTTAGATTTGAGATCTCATCTTGTTGGGCATCTAAGTATTTTCGGGCTTTTGACATGATAATTAAAGCGATCACCAGTACAAATGGTGTTGATGCTACAGTGATCAAAGCTAATTTGACGTTGATCGAAAACATCACGATCAATGTTCCAATGTAAAGTGCCCCCTGCGAAACGATCTCAAAGACCGCATTATTCAAAGCATTGAAGATATTATCGATATCTGAAGTAAATAGCGATAAGATCTTTCCATCTTGATGTGTATCAAAATAACGGATCTTCATGCGCTGTAATTTAGCAAATAAGTTTTTGCGCATGCCATTTGTTGCGTCCGCATTAAACTTAGACATGATCATCCAAGCAATGAATTGGGCTAACACATTCAATAAAAAATACAGTGCCATCAATTTCAATGCCGTATAAAAAGCAGCCATCGAGGCACTCGTACGTGTCGCTGGATCAGCTAATTGAGCGACATATTTAGTCAAAGCTGTGACCGCATTTCCCATGTAGATCGGTGCAATGACTTGGAAAAAGGTCGCTAGTAAAGTCAAAACGATCATAATTGTCACAGCTGACCAATATTGCTTTAAATACTTCCAAAAGTAGCCACAGGCAATTTTAAAATCCTTCATTTTTACAGCTCTCCTTCCTCGATCTTATCTTTAGCACGTTGCGTTTCATAGATCTCACGGTAGACTTGTGAAGTTGCTAATAATTCCTGATGAGATCCCAAAGCTACGAGCTGACCTTGATCTAAGACCATGATCTTATCAGCGTCCATCACTGAGAAGATCTTTTCGGCGATCACAAAAGTCGTAGTTTGTGTCAATTCCTTTTCTAGCGCCTCTTTGACGCGTTTTTCTGACTTAGCATCTAGAGCCGAGGTCGAATCATCCAAGATCAAAACTTTTGGCTTCCCGACGACCCCACGTGTGATCGATAAGCGCTGCTTTTGTCCACCAGAAAAGTTCGCCGAACGCTCTTCAACTTGATGTTCATATTGGTCATCATAGCGTTCTACAAACTCAGCTGCCTGTGAGATGCGAGCTGCCCATCTAAAATCTTTAGTGGTAGCATTACGATCACCTTGGCGCAAGTTATCTGAGATCTTACCTGAGAAGAGTAATGCTTTTTGTAAGACTAATGATACCGCCTTACGTAATGAACCTTCATTTACTTCACGTAGATCGACACCACCGACTTTAACGACCCCAGAAGTAGGATCGTACAAACGAGTCATCAACTGGGCTAAGGTCGATTTCCCTGATCCAGTAGCCCCAATGATCCCGATCGATTCACCTGGAGCAACTTTAAAACTGATATTTTTGAGCGTTTCATGTTCAGCCCCAGGGTAAGCAAAGGAAACATCATCAAATTCAACAGCCCCATCAAGTTCTACTTCTGGTGCATTTGGATCAAATGTTAGATCTGGTTTTGTATCTAAAACTTCTTTTATTCGGCCTAATGAAACAAAACCACGCGCATACATCGCCATCGTCATCCCACCAAATGCCAATGTGAATAACATCTGCATCAGATACCCGATATATGAAGTGATCGCTGCCAGTTCACTCGGGGCATTTTCCACGTTTATCCCAACTAAATAAACGACTGCCGTGATCCCCACATTGCAGACTAAGAAAAAGGCTGGTAATAAGCATGAGAATACATAGCCGATCTTGATATTTAGAGCATTCATCTCATCTGAAACTTCGCCAAAACGTACTTCTTCATTTTTTTGTTGGTTAAAGGATTTGATCACCCTGATCCCTTGCATCGCTTCTTTAGCGATCGTATTACTGCGATCTAATTTCTTTTGGAACCGATCAAACATCTTGCCTAATTGCGGGAACGTCAGCCCGATAACTAAAGCAACAGCTAAAAACATCACTACTTGTAACCACCAAAAACGTGGAATGGTGACGATCCCCAACACAAAGGCCCCGATGATCATGATCGGCATCCGTAAAACTTGCATAAAGGTCGTCATCACGACATTTAGCACTTGATTCATATCATTGATCAAACGGACGACTAAGGTACTAGCCGAAAATTTTTCAATATTGCTCAAAGAAAATGTTTGGATCTTGCAGTAAGTTTGTTCCCGCAGATCACTTGTAACACCTTGAGCGACTCGAGCTGCAAAATAAACATTCAAGATCCCAGCGATCACCCCGATCACCGCTAAAGCGATCAAGATCATCCCATAATTGAACATTGCCTGACGATCATTTTTTAATAAATTATCTAAGATAAATTGTAGGACACGCGGTTGCAATAGAGATGCACCTGCAGCCACAATGATCGAAATGACCGCACCAAAGATCGCACCTAAATAGTTTTTCAAGTGTGGTTTTAAGATCTCCATATTCCCCTCCATAATGATAAATTTATTAAGCTATTTTTGCTTCGTATGTATCAGTCTAGCGGAATTTTAATTTTTATTCAACCGCTCAATTTAAAAATAGTTTTGCTATAATAGTTAGGAAATCTATTAACTCTAGCAAGACACAAGGTGAATATTATGGATAACGATTTAAATCTCCCTTCAAAGGAGGAGACAGAAGCCAGTGTACAGATCTTTAAAGCATTTGGTAATGAGACTCGCTATAAGATCTTGTACTTATTATTTGAAAAGCAACTTACGGTAAATGAGATCACCAAGGCGATCGGTTTGACGCAATCAGCGGTCTCACATCAATTAAAGATCTTGCGCCAAACGGGACTAGTTTCTAGCAAGCGTGACGGACAACACGTTTATTACACACTAGCCGACAACCACATCATCATGATCTTCAAGCAAGTAAAAGAACACATCAACGAAGACTAACTCCACAGTGCGTAAAATTGCGGTCTATGCAACTAGGGACCCACTATGATGCAATTATTTGTATCATAGTGGGTCCCTCGGCGTTGACTGCATTTTATTTGTGTAACTTATCTTACGCGCGTGTAGAGCTTATCTACTGGAGCACGGTTACCATCGTGCCCAAATTGCGCTAATTTATTTTCAGGTGAATTATTCCAAGCCAAATAATCTTGTTCATCTTCCCAGACGTTCAACAAGAGGAATTGGAAATCCTTTTTCAAAGAGATCAATACTTTAGAAGCCTTCAACCCAAAGGGACGTGTAGCTTTGTTATTCCAAGAATCAACAACTGCATTGAAAACTTTTTGTTGATCAGTATCTAAAGTCACATAGCGCAATTCTAGAAGACCATCCCAGTCTGTTTCACTGATCTCTTTTAAGACGCGGTAATTCAACCCAGATTCAAACACTGTATGTTCACCAGAGATATCAACGAGCAAATAACCATCTTTATTGGCTAATGCACGATAAAGTAAAAAATTCCGATCAGCGTAACGTTCTGAGATCATCGTCAACATTTTTTCTGGTCCTAAGGCCAAATTAATTTCATTTAATGGCATAATTCATCCTTCTTTCAGCAAACTTACTTTATTAGTATAGCACTAGGACTATTCTAAACCTATTAGCTAAAAACTGCTAATTATTTCTTTGGATAACCTACAAAATGTAACTTACCACTGATGTATTCGCCCAAAAAGACCTCTGTACTGCTCGTAAAACCGTTTTTTTGTAATTGCTCATCAAGCCAGGCTTCATCCCGTGAGATCATCTCTAAAATATCGTAATTGATGATCCCATCACTGATCAATGGATAGCGAATGCTTTCATCATCACCGTATTCGAGCACTGTCAATTTGCCATTTTGTTCCAAGATAGCTCGTTTGACTCGCGCTAACTCGTAGATCCCGTTGACCCGCAATCTAAACATCAATTCATCGGCAGTCACCCCGCGTTTTAAACAAGTTTCCACATCGAGCTTACCATTTTTGACCAAGATCGCTGGGCGCCCATCGATCATCACCTTGGCTAAACGATTGTGATTTTTTAAAAATTGTAAGACCATCACAACTAAAGTCCAAATAATGAGCACCATCAAAAACTGTAGCACCGTGATATCTTGGTTATAAATGATCCCCCCGATGATCCCACCAAGCACGTAATTTTGTACTTGATCAAGTGCCGTCACTGGGGCTAAATTTCGTTTACCAACAATATTTATCTGTAAGATGATACATAACATCCCTAAAATAAATTTGCCAATTATCGGTCCATAAAATTCCACGTTAAAATCCCCCTATTGGATCGTAATATCTTTATTGATCAAATGCGTCCGGGCCAACTTATAACTGTTACGATCGACACTTAATTCGACCCGATAGTACTTATCTTTGACTTTCACGATGATCCCATCTACAAGACTGCGACTATTGACTGCCACATCTTTGGTGCTAACGCCTTCCTCACGCGCAACTGAACGTAAAAATGGTTGGACTTGTGAAGTCGATAATGTTTGGGTACGATGTTGTTCATAATTACTGTAGCTCAAGCCAAATAGAAAAAACATTACCAGCAACATAATGATACTTATATCACGATATTTAGTATCAAAACGATTGCGTGAATACATCAAAACCGCAAAGAGTAAGATCAATAAGCCGATCGCACCTAAAATGTAGATCACCAACTGATTTACCTCACGTTGATCTTGAAGATATTGTAAGGTATAAAATGTCATTTTCATTACCTCAGTCATTTTTTTATTTTTATGATACCGAGGAATTGTCTAAAATACTATACCTATTTTTTTGAATAAAAAATCAAAAATAGAAAAAAACTTCGCCGATCTATCCGACCAACGAAGCACTGTTACTTAACTTTATTTTTCTTTAAATTCGCCTTCGATCACACTATCATCTTCTGAATGATGTGAACCTTTACGACCATTACTTGGTGCATCAGGCATAACTAAAGCGGCAATGAAATAGATCAATAGACCAAGGATAATATTTCCCGGGAAAATGATCAAGATCGCACCAATGATCCGGGTGATCGCTTTATCCCAGCCAAAGTATTCTGCGACACCACCAAAGACACCTGAAACTACTTTATCGCTTGATTTTGTTAATTCTTTTTTTGTTTTTGCCATCGCAACTTCATCCTTTCAATTAATTGATTTACTTTACCGTATTTTCACCAGTTTGGTTATCTAAAGTCAAGACATCAGCTTGATCTGTATTTTCTTCTAGTGTACCACCATTTGTCTGTTGTTGGTCATGTAATGTATTTTTACCATGTTTATTAGTCAAACGGTAACCTTGCACTGTTACATTGCCGACACGGATCGCACCAGCTACATTTTTGATCTCATATTTACCCTTGACCGTGATCGTATCAGCATCAAGATCAGAACTTAGCTCAGTATTATCAACACTTTCGCTATCACTTTCATCATCGGCATACTCATGACCGTATTCGATATCAGCTAATTGTGTACTACCACCATTTACGACCAGACCGTCTTTATAGTAGACTCTGCCTTGACCTTCTGTTTTGACTTTGATGTTATTCAATTCACCGCCTGAAACTACTAGATCCAGATCAGATGATGCAGTAAATTCTAATTCACCATTGTTGAGCTTAGAGTTGATGATCTGACCAGCATCGATACCAGTATCAACATCTGTTCTTTCTGCCGTCACTTCATTTAATTCCAATTTTTTAGTGTGATCTAGATCAAGATCTAGCATTGCAACATTTAGTTTTTCCAAGTTGATATTATCATAGATACCTTCAACTTTTAATGTACTCAATTTTACATTTTGGGGTACCGTAATGACTAATTTACTATCGATCTTTGTACGGTAATCCGTAAAATCCAAACTGACTGTGTTATGCGTATCACGTCCTCGAATGATCTTCAATGTTCCATTTTGGTAACTGATCTTTGGCTCATAGCGCGAACTTCCACTATAAGATACGCTATAATCAGAGCCTTGTCTGATATCAAGATCGATCGGCGCAAAATAACCCGATCCACTTTCGATCTTGATCTGATCAAATTCTTTTTTAGCATACGTCTTTTGAATATCTCTATCTTTTTTGACGGTTTGGACCTTTAATCCATCAAACTCGACTGCTTTAACACCGTGGAACGCAGCGCCCACAATTGCGATCACGGCACCGATAGCTAAGATCAACCAACCAAATTTAAATGTCTTCTTCATGGTCACTGCCTCCTTTTTCTTTGCGTTTCTTGCTCAATTTATCGTAGAGATACTTGGAGAAGTTGGCGATCCCTTGAAGGATCAAGCGGATCGACCAATAAGCTAGCGGGATAACGATCAAGAGCCCTCCTAAGGCTAAAAGTCCTAAGCCTAGATAAAAGAGCCCGACTGCCCAACTGCTAAATAGCATTGCGATCCCGATATAGATCAAGAACCCCATCACGACTACACCGGCACATAAGATCACACCAGCACCAAAAACTAACCCTGCCATCAAGGCCAAGATCCCGATCAACACTGCGATCATG
>NZ_CAQLEL010000074.1:0-38913 GCF_948826705.1 uncultured Ligilactobacillus sp. | reverse complement strand
TGGAGATAAAAGACAGGGAGGAGTAACGGATGAAGAGAAAAGCAATACAGAAAAGATTGAGAATTTTTGTCCACACATGGTCCGACACACTTACACAAGCCTTGCCTATTCTGCAGGAGCTGATGTGAAGATTGTGAGCCAGAATCTTGGACACGCTTCCACATCTGTGACATTGGACACATATACACATCTGACAGAGGACAAAAAGAAAGAGCAGGAGGCGGTAGCGCAGACGGTCAGAATATCATAATAGCTGTGACAATTCTGTGACAAATTTGAGAAGAAAGACGGAAAAAGACAGACCATAATAAAAGTACCTTATCAGGCAACAGTATATGAAGTAAAGCGAGATGCCACAGGCAAAGAGTTGAGCCGAGAAGAAAAGAGCAATACGGTGACAAAAGAGCCGGTGACAGAAGTGATCGCGCGCGGAACGAAACCACTTGAAACAATAAGTGAAGAAAGTAAAGTAGAATCTATTCCGTACGAGACAGAATACGTAGATGATCCAGATCTAGAGTTAGGCAAGACAAAAGTCAAAGTGGCTGGCCAAGCAGGTGAGCGCACGATCGTATATGAAGTAAAGCGAGATGCTACAGGCAAAGAGTTGAGTCGGGTAGAAAAGAGCAACACGGTAACAAAAGATCCGGTGACAGAAGTGATCGCGCGCGGAATGAAACTCTACCCTAAACCAGTGATAGATGTAGTAGATACATTGGAAAATGAAGATGGAAGGGCAATTACTGTTAATTATGGGGTAAATGATCCTGCCAAAAGAGCGCTGACACTTAAAGCGACACTTTATCGAGATGATCAAAAACTTTCAGAAAAGTTAGTCGATCTTACGCAACTGACGACCACTTTTACAGGCTTAGCGTACCATACTCCATATCGCATCGAGACAGAGTATAGCTATGACATTGGTGTAGGTGATCAGATCGAGAAATTAAAGCCAATAACTTTTGAACTAACTCCAAAGAAAGTCGAACTAAAGAATTTCAACAACATCAGTTTGTATCAGATCGATCCTAAAGGGAATTTAAATGAAGTAACGAGTCTTTCAAGTTTACCGACAGATCCTAAAAATTATGTAGCTAGGGTCGTTTCTAAGCAAAATAAAGATTGGTATTTGCCGATCAGTGAATTTAAAGAGATAAGTGTTTCAGATACACCTAAATATCAAGCTATGATCTCATATCCAGAATTAGTCTCTTATCAAGTCCTAGATGGAGATCTTATTGCTGGACATAGCTTTTTGATCAATAAAACACCAACGCAAACGACCAATGAATATACCAACTTTAAGGATCTGATCACTGCGATGAATGCTGATCCTAGCGGTGAGTTTGTGATCGCAAGTGATATGGATGCATTTGGGAGCGAGGCGTTAGGTAATAGTTTTGTGACTGTTCCGTTCAGTGGGTCATTGAGTAGCAAGCAAGGAAATATTTACACGATCTATAATTTAGATCGTCCATTATTTAACGTTATCCAAGGCGGGCATGTGAATGGGCTCAAACTAGTTGATGTCAATATCACAGGTGCTGTAGCCGATGCAGCAAGTTTAGCACGTGTCGCTAACAACGCTACGATCGCTCAAGTACATGTCAAAGGAAACCTAAATGTCAATGCTTCAGCTGGTGGGGTAATAGCTAAGTTGCAAAATTCCACGCTTGCCGATTCTTCATTTACAGGAACGCTCAAAGCAAGTGGGACTAATTATGATAATGTTGGCGGTCTAGTTGGATTTGCTGATGGAAATTCGTTGATCCAAAAGAGTTTTGCCGATGTCATGCTGACGGCAGATGTTCTAAACACAAGTGATAACATCGGTGGTCTAGTTGGTCGAATGAATAATGGTCAGATCCAAAATGTATACGCTAAAGGAACGCTGGTCAATAAAGGTCAAGTAAAACGCGCTGGTGGTCTTATCGGTAGTTCATATATAAATGGTCGTGTGAGAAATGCACTTAGTTTTGTCGATGTCAAACAGGGATATATTTTCCATGGAGATGTTGATTACGACAGAAATGTACCTCATAACAATACGTATTTTGTTGAAGGCATCGCAACAGGAATGAGCAATCTAAAGACAAAGGCGATCACTCTACAAAAAGCTGAGGAGTTGCTCACTAGTTGGCAGATCCCACAGCCGATTTTTGAAGAAAAAACAGCAGAATCAGTTGATTATAGTAAGCTTCGAGGTTATCAAGAAAATAGAGCTATAGCTTGTCGAAATGTAGAAAAACTATTGCCATTTTATGATCGCTATACGATCCTGAAATATGGGAATAAAGTCGCTACTGATGATAAGTTAGCAACGACATTGTTACTTTCAGTAGTAGCCTTGAAAGATGATAAAGTTACAGGAGATACGGTGACTAAACCAGGGAAATTGACTGGTTTGATGTTACATTTTGCTGATGGGACGATCGAGAAAAGAGCTTTAACAGCACTTGGAAATTATAAACAAACTAAGATCAGTGAATATAGCTTTGAAAACGACCTGTTGTACACACCATATCAATTGACTGGCGCTTGGGATGAAGTTTTGACACAATTAGCTACCGAGTATGCAAAATTAGATTACTATGCTCCGGAAACATCAGCTCGTTTACAAATGACATTAGATGCAAAAAGTGTAGCGGATGCCAAAAAATCTGCTGTCGATAAGTACAAAGAAGCACATCCAAATGAAGAATTAAGTGCACAAAAGCAAGCTGAACTCGAAGCGACAGCTGTTGAAAAACTTCGGCGAGATAACTTGAGCTCGTTGTATCTACAAGAGGCTTTTGCAAAGGTCACATCTCAAAGTAAACAAGTTTTAAGTGATCTAACGACTTCAATGCCAGTTATGGATCTTGATTCGGCTGTGATCAAGCAAGGATTGATCCAACGTTTAGACGAACAAAAATTAGCACTTACATTAGGCTTGGCGTATCTTGAACGCTTGTATCATATAAATTATGGTACCGTAGATATTCACGATCTGGCGGCTTATTATCCAGATTTTTATGGCAAAAAAGTTGATCTTTTCAAGTGGTTAGGTTCATTTGCTGATCTAGGCGGAAATAGATTGGCAGTAAAGAACAATTACAACACCTACAGTGCTCAATTCAGTGATCTGACTGGGTCTAACGATGTCATCTCCTATTTGGAGAAAAATCGACGTTTATTTATGCCAAATGTTGATGATAATACTTGGTTCAAGGGGGCAACTAAAGCTTATATCTATGAGGCATCCTCTAAACAAGTGCCAGATGCCACAGTTCAGATATATGATCGCCTGAAAGGCAAAAATCGTTTGGAATATCGCAACTATCTCTTACCGCTCCTCAACTTGAGTGAGAAAAATATGTTCATGTTTACGACGATGACGACAGTCTCATTTGGTATCTATGAGCGCTATATCGATGAAGCGCTAAAAAGTGATCCTGCTGTATATGCAGCTAAACAAGCAAATGTTGATCAAGCTGTCGCTAAGTATGCGCAGATCATGGCTGATTACTATGATACTTGGTATCGCATCGTTGATGATAAGGTAAAAGGTCAATTGCTCACACGCGATATCCCGATCTGGGATGGGTATTGGATCATCGATAATACTAAAACAGGTGGTTGGAAGAATCGCTGGGTCGATAAATTCGATAAGTCAGTGACAGGTGTTTATGAATTCTTTGCTCCAGTTGGTAAGATGTATGCACCTAATGGAGTCGGTGCCTATGCAAATGGATCGTTAGTCCATTTTGTGGTCGATGGTCAGTTGAGTGATTATGGTGTGGCTGTGAGTTCTCACGAAATGACACATAATCTAGATGGAGCTGTTTATTTTAACGGCTATGGTCGTCGCCAAGAGATGGGAGCTGAGACTTTTGCGATGGGGCTATTGGAAGTGCCATCTACCCCAGATCAGAGTCAATATGGTTTGAACTTAGCTTTTGATTGGTCAAATAAAAAGAATTTAACGCAAGCAGGTAGTTTTAGTGATTTTACTTCGAGTGCAGATCTTCAACGTTATATGAAAGGTGTTTTTGACGTTACCTATCTACTTGATTATGCAGAAGCACAAGCGATCGTAGCGATGAGCAATGCCGATCGGCGCCAATATCTTCGTCAGATCACTTACGATGCGAACACTAAACAAGATAAGATCACTAATAGTGGTCTGACGTATGCTGAAGGTATCAAGCTGACGAGTTGGGAAAGTTTGATCGATAACAATATCGTAGTTGCACGTAGTCTTAGTGGTGGGAGTTATGGCAAGAATACCTATATGACAGTACCATTGTATGCTCCGATCTATGCTGGGCTCCAAAATGACAATGGTAGTGTTGGAGGCTTGCTCTTTAGAAAGACAGCCTTTGAGCTTTTGGCAAATCGCGGTTGGGAAAATGGCTTTATCCCGTATGTCTCCAATCAATATAAAGATCAGGCTAAAGCTGAAGGCACGGTCTTTAGTGATGCCTATATCTTTAAGCAGATCTGGGGCGATGAGTATGCAAATTATGCTGAATTCAAAAAGGCAATGTTCAATGAACGGATCGCTAAAAAAGATGATTTAAGAGCGATCACGATCACGTACAATAAGAAACAAGAAAAGATCGATTCATTTGATAAGTTACAGACGCTGATGGATCAAGCAAGTGCAGCTGATATGTTATTGATGCGTGCAGGTAAGCGAGCTGTCAACGTAGATAACCTAAAGAAGGCGATCATGGTAGAATATCATGCTCTGACTGATAGCTTTAAGACTTCGATCTTTAACTGAGCCAGATATTTTGAGCAAGGGAGCATTACGTCCCTTGCTTTTTGTTTGTTACTTGTATTTTTAAGTGATAATGCTTAAACTAAAAGGGTCTAACGGATAATTGAATAAAGATCTGAGGAATAGGTATGAACGGATTTAGTAAATATTATCAAAAAGATCAAGCGACGCGCTTAGAGATCTTAAAACAACAAAAAAAATTGACCAAAGCCGAGCTAGAAATTTTAAAGGACCCACAGCTAAACTTTGAATTAGGTGATACGATGATCGAGAATTATCTCACCCAATACCAACTTCCAGAGGGGTTAGCCTTAAATTATGTGATCGATGGCAAAGAGTATTTGATCCCGATGGTAACAGAAGAACCATCTGTGATCGCAGCTGCTAGCCATGGAGCATCAATCGTTAAACGCAGTGGTGGTTTTAAAAGTGAATTAAAGGAACGCTTGATGATCGGTCAGATCGTTGTTGAACAAGTTAAAGATGCCAAGAAACTAGCTCGTTTGGTCAAAGATTCTCAAGCTGAATTGTTGCAACTAGCAAATGCTGCCCATCCGTCGATCGTTAAACGTGGTGGTGGGGCCCGTGAGATCAAAGTTAGGATCTTAGCTTTCGATCTAGTCTCGATCGATCTAGTCGTTGATGTCAAAGAGGCGATGGGGGCTAATATGCTAAATACGATGTTAGAAGCTTGCGCTGATCATCTGAGAAGTAAATTTGAAGCTGAGATCTTGATCAGTATCTTATCCAACTATGCTACACGTTGCTTAGTCAAGGTAACTTGTGCGATCCCAGTATCTGAATTGACCAAAAAAAACATGCCTGGTGAAAAGATCGCCCAAAAGATCGCTTCAGCTAGCAGACTGGCCAAATTAGATCCGTATCGTGCCACAACGCATAATAAAGGGATCATGAATGGGATCGATGCAGTTGTGATCGCAAGTGGTAATGATTGGCGTGCGATCGAGGCCGGAGCACACGCCTATGCTGCACGCAATGGTAGTTATCAAGGTTTGAGCACATGGGAAGTAAAAGACAGTAAGTTGATCGGAAGTTTAGAACTGCCATTACCGTTAGCAACAGTCGGAGGATCGATCGCGATCGTTCCTTTAGTTAAGGTCAATCAGCGTTTATTAGACCTTCAAGATGCTAAGGAACTGGAAAAGATCGTAGCAGCAGTCGGACTAGGACAAAATTTGGCAGCCTTGCATGCTTTGGTGACAGATGGGATCCAAAAAGGGCATATGAAATTACAATTAAAGAGTCTAGCGATCGCTGTTGGTGCTAGACCAGAGGAAGTGGCAGCAGTCGTAGATGGGTTATTAGCTAGACAAGCGCGTGACTCAGCTACAGCCACACAGATCTTAGAAGAGATTAGAGGAATAAAACGTGAAGAAAAATGAATTAGCAACTAGAACAAAAGAATTGATCAAAAAAGTTGAAGAGAAGTTTCCCGCTGGTGTTGAGATCGAGTTTAAAGATCCAAAAAAGGCGGGTTATCTTCGCCATGATCAAGCTCAACACTATCTTCATGGGGGAAAATTAAAGATCGATGTTTATGATCAGACCGAACCGGACTATACGATCGCACATGAATTGCTCCACTTTTTATTGATGTTTGAAAATACACCGCAAGTTGCTTTTAACTTGACGACAGGTGATAGCAATAGAGATCATAAATTTATGGTGGCGGGGATCGACCTGTATGATACGGTCTTGCATACAAAAGTTTATGCTAAGCAGCGAAAGTTAGGGTTTATCGATGATAGGATCGAAGAGTTATATTTAAAGGGAGTCTTAGCGATCTTAAAGCCCGAACCGAAAGGAAAAAGAGACGAGTGGATGGTTTTAAGAACGGTGACTTTATTAGATGCTCTGGTTTTTTATGCAGATGATCTCGATTATGTTTTACCTAAATTTAAAGAGAATTATCCTCTCTCTTTAGCAGCAGCGCAGAAACTTTACGCACTCATGACTGAAAAGCCATTAAAAACAGCTTTTGAACTACGGCGTGGGGTAGTACGTCTATGGAAATCATTTGACAAGCAGTTGGGTGATTGGAACTTATTAGCGATGCAGTTAAATGATTTTATCACTTTGACACCAGTCTTGAGCGAGCGGCAATTACGTTTAGAAACTAGTGCATTGTTTGAGTTTTATCACACTCCATGGCAAGAAAATCTAACGTTTAAAACAGCTTATGTTGGACGTTTTAAGGTCGATGGTCAAAATACGTTTATTCTACCTGATCTAGGTAAAGAGCCAGCAGAAGGATTCAAAAAACTGTATGCGATGCCCGTCAAGCAACTTTTAGAAGAACTTGGTGTCGAATATTTATTACGTTAAAAAAGAAGGGATCTAAATGTATCAAAAAGATTTTAAGTATCCGGATACTAAAGCACATGCTTTTGTAGTTGAACGTTTAGCCAAACGCGGAGTCGATCTGGATAAACTAGCACAATTAGTCTATGAGACCCAAAAGGATTTTGAATTAGGCTTGACCTTAGAAGAATGCAAAAAAGATGTCAATGATGTGATGCACAAGCGGGAATTATTGAATAATGCGATGGTCATGTTAGAGCTCGATCGTTTGACAGAAGAAGGAAAAGTGGCTTCACCATTAGCTGAGATCATCGAAAATGATTCGGGAGTTTTTGGTGTCGATGAAACTTTAGCCTTACAGATCGCCAATATCTACGGCACGATCGGAGCTACCAATTTTGGATACTTTGACCGTGTGAAATCTGGGATCATCAAGAAATTCGATACGAGTCCAGAACACGTCAATACCTTTATCGATGATCTCTTGGCCGCGATCGTAGCTGCTACTTGTGGCAAAATTGCACATAAATATGCCTAGTCTTTGTTTTTTTGCTTGAAACAACTAATAATAGGTACGTGGTTATGTTATACTATTTTTATTGAAAATTTGACGATGATAAACTTGCACTAATAGCAGTTTTAAGCGAAAGGAAATGACTAGTTAATGGCTGATAAACAGACATATTACATTACAACGCCGATCTATTACCCATCAGGAAAGCTACACATCGGTAACTCATATACAACGATCGCTTGCGATGTTTTAGCACGTTACAAACGTCTGCAAGATTTTGATGTCTTCTTTTTGACAGGGACAGATGAACATGGGCTAAAGATCGAACAAAAAGCACAAGACTTGAACATGACGCCTAAAGAATATGTTGATATGATGGCTGGATCGATCCAAAAATTATGGCAAGAACTTGAGATCACAAATGATAAATTTATCCGAACAACAGATAAATATCATGAAGAAGCGATCCAAAAGGTCTTCCAAAAACTTTTGGATAAAGGCGATATCTATCTTGGCTCTTACAAGGGTTGGTATTCTGTTTCTGATGAAGAATACTTTACGGAATCACAATTAGCCGAAGTTTATCGTGATGAACAGGGCAATATGATCGGTGGGAAGGCTCCATCTGGGCATGAAGTTCAATTGGTCGAAGAAGAATCATATTTCTTCAAGATGAGCAAATATGCTGATCGTCTAGTTGAATACTACAATGAACATCCAGATTTCATCATTCCACAAAGTCGTAAAAATGAAATGTTGAACAATTTCATCAAGCCTGGCTTGGAAGACTTAGCGATCACACGGACTAGTTTTGATTGGGGCATTAAAGTGCCAAATGATCCAAAACACGTGGTCTACGTTTGGATCGATGCTTTGTGCAACTATATTACAGCTTTAGGCTATGGTAGCAAGGATCAAGAACTTTTCAACAAGTATTGGCCAGCTGATGTTCATATGGTGGGTAAAGAGATCGTTCGTTTCCATACGATCTACTGGCCGATCATTTTGATGGCTTTAGATCTGCCATTGCCAAAACATATTATCGGTCATGGTTGGTTAGTCATGCGTGACGGTAAGATGTCTAAGTCCAAGGGCAATGTGGTCTATCCAGAAATGTTGACTAAACGCTATGGGTTAGATGCATTACGTTATTACTTAATGCGTGCTGTTCCGTTTGGCAATGATGGGATCTTCACGCCAGAAGATTTTGTACAAAAGATCAACTACGACTTGGCTAATGATTTAGGGAACTTATTGAACCGGACTGTTGCGATGATCAATAAGTATCGTGGGGGCGTGATCCCAACGTTGACTTCAAATGTTACTGCATTTGACCTAGATTTAGAAAAATCAGCTAAAGAAGCGATCACTGAATACGAAACTAACATGGATCAAGCGCATTTTGCATTAGCTTTAGAAGCACTATGGAAGTTTGTTTCACGTTCTAACAAGTACATCGACGAGACCGAACCATGGGTCTTGGCTAAAGATGAGGCTAAAGCCAAAGAGTTGGACAGTGTCTTAGCTCACTTGGCCGCAAGTTTACGTTTGATCGCGATCTTGTTGCAACCAGTGATGACACATGCACCAAAGGAGATCTTTACCCAATTAGGTCTGCCATTAGAAAATATGTCTATCAACGGGGTGGACTATTTTGCTCTCCCAGAAAATACGACTGTTGTTAAGAAGGGAACACCGATCTTCCCACGTTTAGATATCGAAGCTGAAGTTGAATACATCAAGTCTAAGATGACTAAAAATGAAAAACAAAAAGGGCGCAAAGCAATGCAAGAAGCTACAAAAGCTCAAGCTGAATTTGATCCTGAAAAGACAGAACTTAAGTCAACGAAAAAAGAGATCAAGTTTGATAAGTTTGATAAAATTGAACAACGGGTGGCTTTGATCAAGGATGTTTCTCGGGTCAAGGGTGCTGATAAGTTACTAAAATTCCGATTGGATGCAGGTGATGAAGGTGAACGTCAGATCCTCTCAGGTATCGCGCAATGGTATCCTGAACCAGAAAAATTGATCGGTAAAAAAGTGATCGCAGTAACGAACTTACAACCACGTAAGATGCGTGGCGAGATCAGCCAAGGGATGCTCTTATCAGCTGAATTTGGTGATACAGTGCAATTGATAACCGTTTCCGATGAGATCCCAGTCGGATCATTAGTTGGCTAATTAAGTGGTAGGAGGCACATGGGCTGACCGTGTGCCTTTTAGCGTAAGAAAGGAAAAAAATGGAGATTTTTGATTCACATACCCATATCAATGCTACTGAATTTAAAAATGACATTCCTGATGTGATCGAGCGGGCAAAAGCTTTAGATGTGACTGAAATGTTAGTTATCAGTTACGATACCCCGAGTACGGAGCGAATGCTTGATCTAGTTGAAAAATATCTAAATATTTATGGGGCATTTGGCTGTCATCCCGAAAGTGCTTTAGACTATGATGCAAACTTTGAAAAAAAATTATGCGAAGTCTTGGCGCACCCGAAAGTAAAGGCACTCGGGGAGATCGGGCTTGATTATCACTGTGATGTACCTAAAAAAGTCCAATGGGAAGTTTTTGAACGTCAAGTAAAGCTCGCACATGAATTACAACTTCCGATAAGCATCCATGATCGAGATGCTATCGCGGACTGTTATGAGATCTTGAAAGGAGCAGATATCGCAAAGATCGGTGGGATCATGCACAGTTTTAACGGGGATGCAAACTGGGCCGAAAAATTTTTGGACTTAGGGATGGAATTGTCATTTAGTGGTGTCGTGACTTTTGGTAATGCTAAGGAAGTTAAACAGGCAGCTTTGGTGACACCATTGGAGCATATGTTAGTCGAAACAGATGCACCTTATCTGACACCAATGCCATTTCGGGGTAAGATCAATGAACCAGCAATGACCCGCTATACTTTAGAATTTTTAGCTAAAGAAAGGCAAATAGCGCCTGAAAAATTAGCGCAGATCACAACTGCTAATGCAAAGAAAGTGTTGAAGATAAAATGACAGATAAGATGAAGATCAAAGAAGTTATCGTTGTTGAAGGTAAAGATGATACCAAGCGGATCAATTTAGCCGTCAATGCAGATACTCTTGAAACTAGAGGATCTGCGATCAGTGATGAGACACTAGCCCAGATCGAAGAATTGCATGATAAACGCGGAGTCATCGTCTTTACAGACCCTGATTTTTCAGGTGAAAAGATCCGTAAGATCATCCAAGAAGCCGTTCCAGGGGTCAAGCATGCTTTTTTGACTAAAAAAGCTGCTACTCCAGATCACAAGGGCAGTCTTGGCGTTGAACATGCTGATCCAGAGGCGATCAGAGAAGCTTTACGTAATTTATATACAGAAGAGCCAGATGCGATCCCAATGATCAGTCGTGAAGATCTAGCAGTAGCGGGCTTGATATCAGGACCTAAGGCCAAGATCAAACGCCAGATCTTGGGCGAATATTTGCGGATCGGCTATGTCAACGGAAAACAACTCTATAAGCGGTTGAAGCTCTTTCAGATCACACCAGAAGAATTTGCCGCTGCACTAAGATATTTAGAACAAGTAGAGGAAGGGAAAATCGATGAATAATCAATTACCAGAGATCGCCTCACCAACTAGAACGCGGGCGATCATGGAGAGTTATGGTCTGACGTTTAAAAAGAGTTTAGGCCAAAACTTTTTAACTGATATCAATATTTTAAATAAGATCGTGGCCGCTGCTGATGTAACGCCAGAAGATGACGTGATCGAGATCGGACCAGGGATCGGGGCTTTGACTGAACAGCTGGCTAAGAATGCACATCAAGTCATGGCACTAGAGATCGATGACCGTTTGATCCCTGTTTTAGCTGATACTTTGGCACCTTATGATAACGTGACAGTCGTTCATCAAGATGTACTTAAAGCCGATCTAGTGGAATTGATCGCTAAAAATTTTGATGGAAAGCATAAGATCAAGTTGGTGGCTAATTTACCATATTACATTACGACACCGATCATTTTACATCTGTTGGAAGCACCAGTTGATTTTGAGCGTATCGTTGTGATGATGCAAAAAGAAGTGGCTGATCGTTTAGCTGCCGTTCCAGGGACCAAAGATTACGGTTCTTTGAGTGTGGCGGTGCAATACGAGATGGATGCTAAAGTAGCTTTCATCGTGCCTAAAACGGTCTTCATTCCTCAACCTAAAGTTGATTCTGCGATCATTGTATTAGAGAAAAAAAACGTTCAAACCTATCAGCCAGTTGATGAAAAGTTCTTCAAGCAAATGGTCAAAGGCATCTTTTTACATCGACGCAAGAGTCTTTGGAATAATTTGCAAGGAATGTATGGTAAGGCCCCTGAGATCAAAGAAAAGATGCAGACAGCTTTAGCTAAGGTCAAAATCGAACCAGGGATCCGTGCTGAAAAGTTAACGATCGCACAAATGATCGAATTGGCTGATGCTTTAGTCGCTGAAAAAATCGTCAAAAAATAACTTTTAAATATTGAAGTGTTTGTTCGGGTATGGTATAATTGCGTTTTTTGTAAAATTATGTTACAATGCTCTACACAGAGAGGTGAAGCGTATTGCCAACTACATTAGTAAAAATCAAAAGCAAGCTCGACAATTGCATTGGCGCTGGTTTAACGGTAACGTCCCATGTCGGACGCAAAAAAGTTACTAAACGTCATGGGATCTTGCGGGAAACTTTCCCCGCTGTATTTATCGTAGAATTAAGTCACGAAGAAAATGCCGTTGAACGCGTATCATATAGTTACACCGACGTTTTGACCAATAATATCATTTTAGATTTTGATTAAGCGATGAATCGATCATCGCCGATCCTTATTAGGATCTTAGGTACCGAGATTTAATTTTTTGAAACAACAAATAAGCTAGGAGCACCCACTTGCATGGGTCTCTCCTAGCTTATTTTTTAACTTCTTTTAAGCGTAACGCTAAGATTAAAGCTATGGCTTCAATGAGTAAAAAGCAGATAAAGACGCGTGAATAGCTTGATTTTTGGGTGATACTTTGACCGGCACTGCTTAACAATAGAGTCGCGACCATGACACCTAGACTACCAAGTAGCTGGCGGATCGTAGTCGTTAGTGCAGTTGCATGTGAGATCAAGTTTTTAGGGACGGAATTAGCTCCCAGAGTTGTAGCAGGCATCATGACAAAGGCGTTGCCCCCTTCGATCATCATTGAAAAGACGATCAAGAGCGGTAGTCCAAGGTGATCTTGCCATAAGAGCGATCCAGCCCAGCCACTGAGCAACATGCAGACTCCGATCAAAAGAACAGGTTTAAAGCCCCATTTATCGGACAGCTTACCGGTCACAGGATTTAATATGCTCAGTAAAACAGCAGGTAAGACCAAGGAAAGCCCAGAAGCTAACGGACTTAGACCGAGGATCTTTTGATAATAGAGCGGAAAAACGATCGTGACTACGATCAAGGAAACGTAAGAAAGCCCTGTTAGCAATAGCCCAATATCAAAATCTAAATATTTAACGATCCGCAATTCTAGGAGTGGTTCAGTCAGTTTTAGTTGACGATGGCAAAATGCTATCAGTAAACCAAGGCCTGAAAGTAAGAGTAAAGCACTTGATAGAAAGTGGGTGGGATCTTTAAAGGCAGTAAGTGCATATAGCACCATGCATAGCCCAGATCCTTCATAGAATAAAGAGCAAACATCTAATTGGGATGGCTTACGCTCCATGACATCACTGATCGTCACACAAGCGACCAAGAAGATCACGAGCATTAAAAAGCAAAATAGCCAAAAGAGATCTTGCCAACGTAAAAAATTTAAGACGATCCCAGAGATGATCGGCCCAACAGCTAAGGCTGAACCCATGACTAAACCAGCAACTCCCATAGTTTGTCCGCGCTTGTTTTTAGGAGTGATCGTCATCAAGATAGTTTGAAATGACGGAAACAAGATGCCGACAGCAGTAGCCTCTAACAAGCGCCCTAATAGTGCGAGCCAAAAAGTTGGGGCAAAAATTATCATTAAGGTGCCGATCCCAAAGAGGGCTAAGACACTGAGATAGAGATGTTTAAAAGAAATATTACTGAGAAGCCATGGGCTGACTGGTATCATCACGCACATCATTAACATAAAGCCTGTCGTCAACCATTGAATCGTTGCGGCATCAACAGTAAAGAAGTGCATCAAGGCAGGATAAGCAGTTGAAAGTGCTGATTGACTGATCGACATGGTAAAGGTCCCTGCCAATAGGGTAAAAATAAATAGTTTTCGCTTAGTTTCTGTGAGCTCCATTTGATCATCTACTTTCTAAATATGTAAAAAAGTCCGAATTTTAATTTCGGACTTTTTTATAGCATCAAGGATCATTTTTCGCGATGCTTTTTAGCTTCTTGTTCTTTTTCTTCGTTTTCACGACGTCTAGCATCGTTTAGACGGTTTTCTTCAAGCCGATGTTCGAGCTTGGAATCATTACGACGTGTCATATATAAAACTTCCCTTCTACATCTACAAAAATATTATAGTTCTAATGTCTATAAGTTACAAATAAAACGATCCAGAGTAAAACGTTGGTAATATTGTGATTTAATTTAAAAAATTAAAACATATTTTAAGCTAGATGTTTGTGATAAAAGTAACATTGTCTACAAGATAAAAAAAGTTTACGCACGAAATATTGCACAAAATCAATATTTCTAAGGCGTCGGACAACAAATTAAAGAGTGCACAAAATTAACATTTAGTGAACAATACGTTATAATTGACAATGTAAGCGCTGTACAAAGATTGAAAATAAGATTGATTCCTTATGTTTGAAGAAAGGAAGTTTTAAAATGGCACAAAAAATTGATTTTGAAGCGTTAAAGACGATCTCCCCTAGTGAAATTAAACCGCTTCAAGTTTTGGATGAAAATGGTAAAGTGATCGATCCAAACTTTTTCCCAGATCTAAGTGATGAACAGATCGTGGAATTGTTTAAACAAATGTTGTGGTCACGTGTACTAGACGAACGTTCTACCAAGTTGAATCGTCAAGGGCGTTTAGGCTTTTTTGCTCCAACTGCTGGGGAAGAAGCATCTCAGATCGCATCTGAATTTGCGATGGAAAAGACAGATTTCTTATTGCCAGCTTATCGTGATGTTCCTCAATTAGTCTTACATGGGCTACCTTTGGAAAAGGCTTTCTTATGGTCACGTGGGCATGTTTTAGGAAATGAATATCCAGAAGATCTAGCTGCTTTACCACCACAGATCATTATCGGGGCTCAATACGTTCAAGCTGCTGGTGTGGCTTTAGGGTTCAAGAAAAAAGGCGCTAAGAATGTAGCGTATACGTATACTGGTGATGGTGGTACTTCCCAAGGTGATTTTTACGAAGGGATCAACTTTGCAGGTGCATATCAAGCACCTGCGATCTTTGTTGTGCAAAATAACGGTTATGCGATCTCGGTACCAAGAGCAGTTCAAACTGCGGCTCCAACCTTAGCGCAAAAAGGTCTAGCTGCTGGGATCCCAGGTATCCAAGTTGATGGGATGGATGCTTTGGCAGTATATTTAGTCATGAGCGAGGCACGTAAATACAGTGTAGAGGGCAATGGGCCAGTCTTGATCGAGACTTTGACGTATCGATTTGGTCCACATACACTTTCTGGTGATGATCCGCATCGTTATCGGACCGCTGATGAAGAAGCTGAATGGGAAAAGAAAGACCCATTGGTAAGATTGCGCACGTATTTAGATGAAAAAGGTCTCTGGTCAGAAGAACAAGAAGAAGCTTACATTGAAGAAGTAAATGAACAGATCAATGAAGCAATGAAAAAGACTGAACAAGCACCAAAACAAAAGGTGAGTGAATATCTTCAAAATGTCTTTGTAGAAACACCACCGACTTTAGAGGAACAAATTGCAAAATTTGCGGCTAAGGAGGAAGCATAATGGCTAAAACAACGATGATCAAAGCAATTACACAAGCTTTGGAAGATGAATTGAAACGCGATAAAAATGTTTTGGTATTTGGTGAAGACGTTGGTCGAAATGGTGGTGTTTTTCGCGCTACTGATGGTTTACAAGAAAAAGTCGGTGAAGATCAAGTCTTTGATACGCCCTTAGCTGAATCGGGGATCGGTGGTCTAGCAGTTGGGTTAGCCTTGACAGGTTTTCGCCCTGTTCCTGAGATCCAATTCTTTGGTTTTGTCTTTGAAGTTATGGATGAGATCGCAGCTCAGATCGCTCGGACACGGTTCCGTTTAGGTGGTACCCGTAAAATGCCAGTGACTATCAGAGCGCCGTTTGGTGGTGGGGTCCATACGCCAGAACTACACTCTGATAGTTTGGAAGGTCTGATGGCACAAACGCCTGGGTTAAAGGTAGTTATTCCAAGTGATCCATACGATGCCAAGGGCTTATTGACGGCAGCGATCCGCTCAGATGATCCAGTCGTTTTCTTAGAGCATATGAAATTATACCGCTCTTTCAAACAAGAAGTTCCAGATGAATCCTACACCGTAGCCTTAGATAAAGCTGCGGTCAAGCGTGAAGGTAAAGATGTAACGATCATTTCCTACGGTTATATGGTCCATGAAAGTTTACGGGCTGCTGATGAATTAGCTAAAGAAGGTATCGAAGCAGAAGTCGTTGATCTGCGTACAGTTTCACCATTGGATGAAGAAACGATCTTAGAGTCAGTCAAACGCACTGGACGAGTTGTTTTGGTCCAAGAAGCACAACGTCAAGCAGGGATCAATTCTCAAGTAGCAGCTTTGATCGCCGAAAAAGGTATTTTATCATTAGAAGCACCGATCGCTCGGGTCGATGCACCGGATACACCATATCCATTTAGCGATGCTGAAACGATCTGGTTACCAAATAAACAAGATATCATTGAAAAAGTAAAAGAAACGGTCAATTTCTAGGAAAGGTGAAGATCTATGAGTAAATATCAATTTAAACTCCCAGATATTGGAGAGGGGATCGCTGAAGGTGTGATCGGTGAATGGCACGTTAAAGTCGGCGATACGATCAAAGAAGATGATGATCTAGTTCAAATCGAAAATGATAAATCCGTCGAAGAAATTCCTAGCCCTGTAGCCGGAAAAGTAACTGCGATCGTGGTTTCAGAAGGTGAAACGGCTGAAGTTGGTGATGTTTTAGTCGAGCTAGAAGTCGCTGAAGGCTTAGGCAATGTTGATGCTAGTGTAGCTAAAGTAGAAGAACCAGCTCAACCAGCGGTAAAAACGGACGCAAAACAAACAAATGAAGCTCCTGTTGAAGTATCTGTTCAAGATCATTCCTTGCCAGTTTTAGCGATGCCATCAGTGCGCAAATTTGCACGTGAAAATGGGGTCGATCTGGCTAAGATCAAGGGTACTGGACGCCATGGACAAGTAACTAAAGCTGATATCAAACAAGCTTTGAGTCTACCACAAGATACACCAGTAACAACATCAGAAGCTAAAACAAAAGAACCAGTTGTTGCTTTACCAGCTAGTGCAAGTGCAAAATGGCCTGAAACAGTTGAAAAGATGTCGCCGATCAGAAAAGCAACTGCTAATGCAATGGTACGTTCAGTTTCACAGATCCCACATGTACATGTCTTTGATGAAGTTGTCGTGGATAAACTTTGGGATCATCGTAAGAAGTATAAGGAATTGGCAGCAACGCGTGGTGTCAAATTGACCTTTATGGCTTATATGGTCAAAGCTTTAGCCGTGATCATGAAAGAATTTCCGATCTTCAACAGTTCGGTCAATATGCAAGATCAAACGATCGCTTATAAAGATTATGTCAATGTAGGTATCGCGACTGATACGGACCATGGGCTCTTTGTTCCAAATGTAAAACATGCTGATTCCTTGAGCCTGTTTGGGATCGCAAAACAGATCTCGGAAAATACAGCCAAAGCTAAAGAAAATAAATTATCACGTGATGATATGGATCATACTGGCATGTCGATCACCAATATTGGTTCGGTCGGTGGAGGGTTCTTTACACCGATCATCAATTGGCCTGAAGTTGCGATCTTAGGTATGGGTAAGATCACTAAAGAAGCTGTTGTGGTGGATGATGAAGTTCAGATCGCACGTGTCTTGAAGTTATCATTGGCTTTTGATCATCGTGTGATCGATGGTGCGACAGCCCAAAAAGCAGTCAACCGACTCAAAGAATTATTGGCAGACCCAGAATTGTTATTAATGGAAGGATGAGCTAGATGGTAGTTGGAGATTTTTCAATTGAATTAGATACAGTCGTGATCGGTGCGGGCCCTGGTGGGTATGTAGCTGCGATCCACGCAGCCGAATTAGGCCAAAAGGTAACTGTGATCGAACGTGAATTTATCGGTGGTGTCTGCTTGAATGTAGGATGTATCCCATCGAAGGCATTGATCGAAGCAGCTCACCACTACCAATACGCAATGCACTCCCAAGACATGGGACTCCAAGTAACAGCAGCTAAACTTGATTTCAATAAAACGATCGAGTGGAAAAATAGTGTTGTTTCTAAACTCACGGGTGGGGTCGCATCGCTATTTAAAAAGCATCAGATCGATGTTGTTTGGGGCGATGCCTTCTTGAAAGATGACCATGAATTACGCGTGATCGATAAGGAAGGCCATGCCCAAACATATAGTTTCAATAATTTGATCATAGCCACAGGAAGTCATCCGATCGAGATCCCTAACTTTAAGTTCAAAGGTCGTGTCTTAGATTCAACGGGTGCACTCAATTTACGTGAAGTTCCAAAAGAATTAGTCGTCGTTGGTGGCGGTTATATTGGGTGTGAATTAGCTTCGGCATATGCCAACTTAGGTTCACATGTAACGATCCTTGAAGGTGGTCCGATGATCTTAGCTAACTATGAAAAAGATCTTGTTAAAGTGGTCGAACATCACTTTAGCAAACAAGGTGTAGATATCTACACCAATGCTTTGGCTAAAAACGCTGAGCAAACAGATGATAATGTCAAGGTCACCTTTGAGATCGATGGTAAAGCTCAAG
Source organism: uncultured Ligilactobacillus sp. (assembly GCF_948826705.1). Classification (NCBI taxonomy): domain Bacteria; kingdom Bacillati; phylum Bacillota; class Bacilli; order Lactobacillales; family Lactobacillaceae; genus Ligilactobacillus; species uncultured Ligilactobacillus sp. Next base: position 20,344 of record NZ_CAQLEL010000074.1, on the reverse strand, counting down.
AGATCACGGCTGATTATGTGATCGTTTCGGTCGGTCGTCGTCCAAATACAGCTGATATGGGCTTAGAACAAGCCGGCGTCAAGATCGATGATCGTGGTTTGATCCCAGTTGATGCACAAAGTCGCACAAATATCTCACATATCTATGCGATCGGTGATATCGTGGCTGGTTTTGCCTTGGCTCATAAAGCTAGTTATGAAGGTAAAGTAGCTGCTGAAGCGATCGCTGGCATGAAGACAACGGTCGATTATCGTGCGATGCCAGCAGTTTGTTATACGGATACTTCGATCGCAACGACTGGGTTGACCCTAGCCGAAGCTAAAGAAAAAGGCTTTAAGGCTAAAAAGGCCCAATTCCCATTTGCCGCTAATGGGCGTGCGATCTCAATGGGTAAGACTGATGGTTTTATTCGTTTAGTTTTCGAAGAAGAAACAGATATCTTGCTAGGTGCTCAGATCGTTGGGGCCCATGCCAGTGACTTGATCAACGAATTGACTTTGGCGATCGAAATGGGAGCAACGACTGAAGATATCGGCTTAACAGTTCACCCACACCCATCATTAGGTGAAGCTGTGATGGATGCTGCTGACGTGGCACTTGGTTTTCCAACTAATATTTAATTTTTAGGCAAATGAGGGATGAAGAATGCAGTATCTAGTAATGCAAACTGATGATATCAGAACTAACTTAGCAACAGAACAGTACTTGATGAACAGTGGTAAATTGGAAGCACCATTTATGCTGTTTTATATCGAAAAGCCATGTATCATCGTGGGTCGAAATCAAAATACGATGGAAGAGATCAATCAGAAATATTGTGAAGATAACAAGATCACGATCACTCGTCGTCTTTCCGGTGGTGGTGCGATGTATCAAGATCTAGGTAACATGTGTTTTAGCTTTGTCGTACCAGCTAAAGATCAAAAATTTGGTGATTTTAAGACATTGGTCCAGCCAATCGTCAAAGCATTGCATGAGATGGGAGCTACCAAAGCTGAGGTGACAGGGCGTAATGACATCGTGATCGAAGGTAAGAAATTTTCTGGTAATGCGATGTATACAAAGGGTGACAAGACTTTTTCACATGGGACGTTGATGTTTGATGTGGATACGAGTGCTGTCGAAAATGCGTTGCGTGTACCTAAAGATAAGATCGAATCAAAGGGTGTTAAGTCAGTTCGTTCACACGTGACCAATATCAAACCGTATTTGGATAAACAGTATCAAACACTAGATACCTTCGCCTTCCGAGATGAATTGATCAAAAAGATCTGGCAAGTAGATTCATTAGAGCAAGCCCAAAAATTCGAATATCATCTAGATGAGATGGATAAAGCTGAGATCGCTAAGATCGAAGGCGAGCTGTATAAAAATTGGGATTGGGTCTATGGACGTTCTCCAGAGTTTACAGTTCAAAGAAGACATCGATTTACCGGTGGAACGATCGATGCGCGTTTCTTGATCGATAATGGCGTGATCACTTCGGTCAAGATCTACGGTGATTTCTTTGGTAAAAAGGATGTCAGTGAAGTAGAAGTGCTCTTGGCTGGTGTAAAATACGCTCCAGCAGAAATTCGTCAAACTCTAGCTAAGGTAGATCTTGCTCAATATTTTGCTGGTATTCCCACTGAAGAAATAGTAGAGTTACTAGCAGTACAAAAATAAGGCTATAAGAATTTTTAATAAAGATCTCTCTATGATTTTACATAGTGGGATCTTTATTTTTTTGAACTGATCTGATCATCAAATTTATTAAATAAAAAAATGAAGTCAAAACGGATGCATAAATCAGCAAAAAGGACTATAATTTATGCACTAGTAGAAAGAAGGCGAGCACAGTCTTGAAAAAATGGTGGGTGATTTTAGGAAGTGTTTTAGTAGGGCTGATCTGCCTCCAATTATGGCTCTTACGTGGAACTCCTGGAGAAGCGCTACGTACAAAACAATTGCGTTCAGATATTGCGTATAGCGATGTTCCAACGCTGTTAGTTCCTGGTTGGGGGGGAAATGGTTGGACTTACAGTAAATTGATCAAATACTACCAAAAAGAAAATATCGCACAAAAGACAATGACGATCCATGTGACTCCAACGGGTAAGATCAAGGTCCAAGGTAGTGTAGCCAATAAGAAAAATGCTTTGATCCAATTGATCTTTGATTGGAATTATACAAAAGATTACCGACCGCAGACAAAGTGGTTGCAACAGGTACTTACGCTCTTGCACCGCGATCATCATGTCGATAAACTCAATGTGATCGCACATTCATGGGGTGGTAGTGCTTTGGTACACGCTTTGGCAGATTCGAGTTCGTTACAAAAAGAGATCGCTTTTCCTAAGGTGATCTTGTTGGGAACACCGATCGAGGAAAGTGTAGATGAGAATACGAGCTATGCCAAGGCTCAAGCCAAAGCCTCGACCGATAAAAATTATCAGCGTTTATTGAAGAAATTTAAAGAATTTGATCCACTAGCTAGTATCGATTTTTATAATTTGATGGGATCGGTCGATGGTGAAAAAACTGATGGTTCGGTGCCAAATGTCCAGTCACTATTTTTGAAAAATATCATTCATCCTAATTGGTCTAAATATTATCAAGCCGTTTATACCAATACAGATCATACGGACCTTCATCAAAGTGTTAAAGTTTTAGATACGATGGATAAGATCTTGTGGAATAACCGTCCGCTTGCGTGGCATCATTAAAAACGGGCTCTTACAGAGTTTAGCTAAAAACGTTCACTTTCTTATAATAAAAAATTTTAGATTTGAAATGAAAATGTCTTAGATGGCGATCAAAACTCCTAAACTGGATAATTCTTAGTTTAGCAGTTTTACTTTATAGATCAATGTTTTTTTGTTATTATGTAATTAGTTTTTTATGAGTAAATGGAGTTACATATGAAAGGTAGGTAAAATAAATGAAAGAAAAACTTAGCTGGTTTTGTATCTTTTTGACACTTTTGCCGATTTTTTTTACCGATAATAAAATTCTTTGGTTCTGTATCTTCGTCACTTTAGCTACTAGTTATCATGGCTACAGTACAAAACAAAAGTAACTATTTCCTAGGTATCGTCAATTACTATTGTTGATCCGTATAGAGCCAAAAAACTAAGACCAGATAGAGTTCTTAAACAGTTAAGGACTTTATCTGGTCTTAGTTTTTTTAAAAACAAGCTTGCTGGTCTAATGTATAAGGACTAACGATGTAAACTTCCTTACAGAAACCACGTAAACTATTATAGATGTGTTGAGCTCGTGAAGCTTTTTGACAGATCCCAAAAACTGTTGGCCCACTACCACTCATTTGGGCTGCATCGCAGCCAAATTGGAGCATTTTTTCTTTGATCTTCAAGATCTCAGGGTGGCGGCCAGCAGTGATCGGTTCCAGGGTATTTCCCATCTTAGTGACCATCGTTGTATAATCTTGTGCCTTGATCGCACAAACGACAGCATCGACATCTTGGTGTTTGATCTTATCATAATTGATCTTTCGTAAGATGCTAGGTGTTGAGACACTGTCGCGTGGTTTAGCGATGATGATCTTCAATGGGGGTAAAGGACCGATCGGGGTCACGATCTCGCCTTTACCAGTCACAAGAGCTGGTTCGCTGTAGATGCAAAACGGAACATCTGAATCGATCTCTAGCCCAATTTTAGCAAGCTCTTTACGTGAGAGCCCAAGTTTCCATAACTTGTTTAAGCCACGTAGGACGGCAGCGGCATCCGAAGACCCACCACCCATACCTGCAGCCACGGGGATGTTTTTATCGATCGTGATCGCTACGCCTTCTTGGATCTGGTATTTATCGCGCAACATCTTAGCAGCTTGATAGGCTAAGTTTCGTTGATCACTTGGTAAAAAACCAGAGTCAGTCGAGACGGTTATCTTATGCGAGTTAGGAAGGGTCTGGATGTGTACGTAATCGGCTAAATCAACTGCGATCATTACCATTTTCCATTCTGGCTCACCGTTTTGATGACGAAATGGGGTATCTAAGCTGAAGTTCAATTTAGCCGGAGCTTTCTCCGATATCTCCATTTGATTCACCTGTCTATCATTGAAATTATTAGTTTAATTATACTGAACTACGCGCTATTTTAAAAGAGTCAAACACGCTAAATGAATTTTTGCAATAAATGCGCCACTTCATTTGCCGTTTGTGTCAAATGCTTTGGACCTAATTTTAAAGCCTGGTCCAAGCTGATAACACCAGGAGTACATGAAAAGACAGCGTCAAAACCTAGTTGATGTAGCTCGTCAACAGCCTCGATCTTACCAGCTAAGCCGATCACTGTGCAGTCAGGTGAAACGGATCTAACAGCGCGCAAAACCCCAAGGGGAGTCTTTCCCAATTTTGTTTGTTTATCTAAACTGCCTTCGCCGGTCAACAAAATATCGACTGCGGTAGCTTTTTGCTTAAGGTCAGTCAAAGAGATCGCTAGTTTAATACCCGAAGTTAAGGTAGCGTTAGTGAAAGCAAGCAATGCCCCACCGATCCCGCCAGCTGCACCTGCACCAGGAGTAGTGGCGATATCTTGACCACAAGTGGCTTTGATAACTTGTGAAAAATTAGTCAAGGCTCGTTCAAGTTGGATCACATCGTTAGGGGAGGCCCCTTTTTGTGGACCAAAGACCACACTAGCTCCATTAGGTCCAATGAAAGGTGAAGCTACATCACTAGCAAGCGTGATCTTAGTTGTTTGTAAGCGCGGATCTAAAGTGCTGATGTCTATTTTTTTAAGTGCTTGTAGATGTATACCGCCTAGAGGCAATTCATAGTGAGAGCGATCATAAAGCTTAGCTCCTAAGGCTTGAAGTAAGCCAGCACCACCATCATTAGTCGCACTCCCTCCAAGACCTAAGATGATGTGCTCTACACCGAGATCTAAGGCATGTTTGAGTAATTCTCCTGTTCCGTAGCTAGTAGCCGTCAGAGGATCTTTTACGCCGTTACAAAGTTGCAGTCCACTAGCTGCTGCAGTCTCAAGCAGTGCAGTTTTGCCCGCATCGATCACGGCTAATTTAGCCGTAACAATTTGTTTTCTTGGTCCCATTACTTGATAGGTATAAATTTTCCCAGAAACGGTATTTAAGATCGTGTCGACAAAGTCTTCACCCCCATCTGCTAGTGGGATCAACTCATACGTGGCTGTGGGAAAGATGGGGCTAAAGCCAGCGTAGATAGCTTGGGCTACTTCACTGGCAGTCATACTTTCTTTGAAAGAATCGGGTGCAATGATGATTTTCACGAATAAAAGGCCTCATTTCTAGTGCTATTATCTTTGAGTTTAGCGCAAGGCCAAACAAAAAGAAAGGATAAAAATTTCACAAAGTAAATTTCTATCCTTTAGTTAAATTTATTCGAATTTTTGCATAAACTGCTCAGCAAGCTCGATCTGCTGTTCAACTTGGGCAAAACCAGTTCCACCATAAGAGTTACGTCGTTTGACTGCTGTTTTGGGATCAAGGGCAGAATACACGTCTGCTTTGATCTTTGGTGAAAATTTCTGGAAAGTTGCTAAGTCGGTATCTTGAAGCGTTCTGTGTTGTTTGATCCCGTGTAAGACTAATTTGCCGGCGATCGCATGTGCTTGACGGAAAGGTAGCCCATTTTTAGCTAAGTAGTCGGCTAGTTCTGTGGCATTTGAAAAATCAGTCGTGAGTACTTGTTCCATTCGTTCTTTGTTGATACTCAATGTTTCGACCATTTGAGTGCAGATCTTAAGACAGGGGATGATCGTTTTGACAGCATCAAAAATACCTTCTTTATCTTCTTGCATATCTTTGTTGTAGGCTAAAGGAAGACCTTTTAGAACTGTTAGTAGACCGATCAGATCGCCAAAGATACGGCCGGATTTTCCTCGGATCAATTCAGCCATATCAGGATTTTTCTTTTGGGGCATGATCGAGCTTCCCGTAGCGAATTTATCGGATAGTTCAAGATAACCAAATTCATAGCTACACCACAAGATGAGTTCCTCACAAAAGCGGGAAAGGTGGACCATCAAGATCGAACTATTGCTTAAAAACTCCAAGGCAAAATCACGATCAGATACCGCATCTAATGAATTGGCATAGACCTCACTAAAACCTAATTGGTCTGCGCTAAATTCACGGTCGATCGGAAATGTCGTTCCCGCTAAAGCTGCCGCACCTAAAGGACAGATGTCGATGTGCTTTTGATTGAAGTCAAAGCGCTCCCAGTCGCGTTTGAACATTTGCCAGTATGCCATTAAATAGTGAGCGTACGTGATCGGCTGTGCATGTTGTAAATGCGTAAAACCAGGCATCAGTGTCATTTGATGCTTTTTTGCTTGGCACAATAACGCTTTTTGCAGTTCAGCGATCGCCTCCAATACTTGGGGGAGGCGGTTCTTTAAATAAAGATGTAGATCGGTCGCAACTTGATCATTTCGACTTCTAGCAGTGTGAAGTTTACCTGCAACTGGACCGATCTCTTGAGCTAATAGAGCCTCTAAATTCATATGGATATCTTCATTTGCGACTGAAAATTCAAGTTCATCAGTAGCTAGTTTGTGTGCTAATGTTTCTAACCCAGCAATTATCTGATCTGCTTCGTTGACACTCAAGATCTTGGTGTGTTTGAGCATTTTTACATGGGCAAGCGAACCCTGGAGATCTTCATGGGCTAGCAACTGATCAAAGCTGATCGAAGCCCCAAATTCATCAACGAATTGATCGGGGGACATTTCAAAACGTCCGCCCCATAACTTATCACTCATAGCTATTTCCCCCCATTTTTTTGTTGAACTTGGGCATAGACTTGAGTTGGGAGGCCAAAAAGTTTGATGAAACCACTGGCAGCTTCTTGATCGAATCGATCAGCAGCAGTATAGGTCGCCAGCTTTTTATCGTATAAGGAATTAGGTGATCTCCGGCCTTCACAAATGACGTTACCCTTGAATAATTTGACCCGAACAATACCAGTAACATTGGTCTGAGTCTGCTTTAAGAAAGCTTGGAGTGCGGGCATCAACGGTGAGAACCACAACCCATTATAGATCAATTCACTGAGTTTTTGTTCGATCACAGGTTTGAAATGGGCGACTTCTTTTTCAAGCGTGATATCTTCGAGATCTTTGTGGGCTGCCATCAAGACGGTAGCTGCTGGACACTCATAGATCTCACGGGATTTGATCCCGACTAGCCGATTCTCGACGTGATCGATCCGTCCGATCCCATGTTGGCCAGCCAATTGATCAAGTTTTAAGATCAAATCAGCTAATTTGAGTTTTTCTCCTGCTAATTTAACGGGAACTCCTTGTTCAAATTCAAGCTCGATCACACTGGCAACGTCAGGTGTTTGCTCTAAAGGTAAAGTCCGCGAATAGGCGTCTGCGGGAGCACTTTGCCAAGGGTCTTCTAAAATACCACATTCATTTGCTCGACCCCATAAGTTTTCATCGACTGAATAAGGGCTCTTTTTGTTGATCGGCACGGGGATATCATTTTGAAGAGCATAGTCGATCTCCTCTTCTCTAGACCAATGGTTATCTCTGATCGGGTCTTCGATCACCATTTCCGGAGCAAGAGCATGGATCCCGACTTCAAAACGGACTTGATCATTGCCCTTGCCGGTACAACCATGCGCGATCGCACATGCTCCATAGTCTTTAGCGACCTTGACTAGGTGTTTAACGATCAAGGGACGTGAGAGTGCTGAAACGAGCGGGTATTTTTGTTCATAATATGTATGAGCTTGGAGTGCCGTTAAACAGTATTGACTAGCGAATTCCTCTTTAGCATCGATGACTAACGATTCTACTGCGCCTACTGCTGATCCTTTTTTTTGGATAGCAGTCAGGTCTTTACCTTCACCAACATCAATGCAACAAGCGATCACATCGTAGCCCTTATTTTTGAGCCAAGCGATCTCAACTGAAGTATCTAAACCACCAGAATATGCGAGCACGATCTTTTTGTTTGTCATTTTAAAAACTCCTTTATTCATTTGTTGAGGCTATCATACAATTTTTATGCATATAATTCAACTTAAAGTTAATATTTATTCATATTAAATTTAATTTATGTAATTTTTATACATAAAAAGTTATATATTTATCCTGAAGTAAATTAAAAAAAAGTGTTGACGTTAGCCGGTGACAGTGATAATCTATAATAGTTTGTTTCAGAACCGAACGTTAATCAGAAGGAGACAATATGTCCGATAAAACAATTTTGGATCGGGATTTATCGACTAAAAAACGAACTTTAAAATTATTTAAAGCTTAAAAACTAGGAAAAATCCGTTTGATAACGTATAATGTAACTAAAATTTAAAAAACATTGGAGGAATAAGTTTGAAAACCAGAAGAAGTGATCGATTGATCGATATGACGAGATATCTCTTAGAATCACCGCATACCTTGATCTCGCTGACCTTTTTTGCTGAACGCTATGAATCAGCGAAGTCTTCGATCAGCGAAGATCTTGCCATTATTAAGCGGACTTTCAAATTACGTGGGATCGGTATTTTAGAGACGATCCCTGGAGCAGCAGGTGGTGCGCGCTTTATTCCTTCAATGGAAGAATATGAGGCTCGTGGATTTATTGAAGAGATGACAGCCGAACTTTCAGAACAAGATCGCCTTTTACCTGGGGGATATGTGTACTTGTCTGATCTTTTAGGACGACCTGATGTTTTACGTAAAGTTGGACGCGTGATCGCACGCCAATATATCGATAAACAGATCGATGCGGTGATGACAGTGGCAACTAAAGGGGTCCCGATCGCTCAAAGCGTTTCCAGTTACTTGAATGTGCCATTTGTGATCGTGCGTCGTGATTCTAAGATCACTGAGGGCTCGACTGTTTCGGTCAACTATGTATCGGGTTCAAGCGAGCGGATCGAAAAGATGGAATTGTCCAAGCGCAGTCTTAAACGTGGCTCTAATGTTTTAGTCGTCGATGATTTCATGAAGGGTGGCGGCACAGTCAACGGGATGAAGTCAATGATCGAAGAATTCGAGTCAAACTTAGTTGGGATCACTGTTTTTGCTGAAGGTTCATTTGATGGAAAACGCATGGTCGATGACTACACTTCACTGCTGAAAGTTGATCAAGTCAACACTTTGGATAAGACGATCTCTGTTAGCCCAGGAAACTATTTAGAAAAAGTATTTGGTAACAAATAAAGCTGTTGAGCGCTAAACATCAAGTCAGGTGTTTAGTGCTTTTTTGGTTGGGTTTGGACGCTTGAAACTAGGGGGGGAGTGGTTTATCATTAAATAGTATTTACTAATTATTCTGAGAAAGGAATGCCTTTTAGTGAGGCAAGATTCTGAAATGACAGCAAAATATGCAATTGTCTTGGCAGCGGGTCAAGGCACACGAATGAAATCAAAATTATACAAAGTATTACATCCAGTCTGTGGTAAGGCAATGGTCGACCATGTCTTGACTGAACTTGAAAAAGATCAGATCGATGAGATCGTGACGATCGTTGGCCATGGAGCTGCTAAAGTTGAAGAGACTTTGGGCAAGCGTACCAAATATGCTCTACAAGCTGAACAATTGGGAACAGGCCATGCTGTTTTACAAGCCGAAGAACTTTTAGGTGACAAACAGGGGATGACCTTAGTTACATGTGGCGACACCCCATTATTTACAGCGGAAACATTTGCTAAGCTATTTGAACAACATGAACAAAGTGGCGCGGCCGCAACTGTTTTGACAGCTAAAACTGATGAACCATTTGGCTATGGCCGTGTGATCAGAAATCATCATGATGAAGTTGAAAAGATAGTTGAACAAAAAGATACGACACCAGAAGAAGCTTTGGTAAATGAGATCAATACAGGTGTTTATTGTTTTGATAACCAAGCCTTGTTTAAGACTTTACATGAAGTAAAAAATGATAATGCTCAAGGTGAATATTACTTACCTGATGTGATCGAGATCTTAAAAGCTAAAGGTCGCCCAGTTGGAGCCTACTGCATGGATGAATTTGAAGAATCAATGGGTGTCAATGACCGGATCGCATTAGCTAAGGCAACTAAAGTCATGCAACGCCGGATCAACGAATTGCATATGAAAAATGGGGTCACACTGATCGACCCAGCGACGACTTATATTGAAGCTGACGTTAAGATCGGATCTGATACCGTGATCGAGCCTGGTGTTAGTTTGAAAGGCAAGACGGTTATCGGAGAAGACTGTGTGATCGGAGCGCATTCTGAACTGCGCGATACAGTTTTAGAAGATGGGATCGAAGTAAAAGCTTCCTTCCTTGAAGGTGCGATCATGCGTAATGGTTCTAATATCGGACCATACAGCCATTTGAGACCACAAGCTGACATTGGTGAAGGTGTGCATATCGGTAACTTTGTTGAAGTTAAGAAGGCCACTTTAGGCAAAAATACTAAAGTTGGTCATTTGACCTATGTAGGGGATGCGACGCTTGGAGAAGAGATCAATGTGGGCTGTGGCACGGTGTTTGTCAACTACGATGGCCAAAATAAACATCATACAAATGTGGGCGACTATTCCTTTATCGGAAGTGGTTCAAATATTATTGCACCAGTTGAGATCGCAGACCACGCCTATGTGGCAGCAGGTTCGACGATCACCGAAGATGTAGCTTCACGGGAGATGGCGATCGCACGCGGACGTCAGGTAAATAAGCCAGGATATTATGATCGTTACCCAGTCGCAAAAGCAGCGGCAGAGAGCGAAAATAAGGATTAGTTTATTTCAAATACAAAAACCTTTCTAAAAAGCTTGATTTTAGCAGAATAAATGAATAGTATTATAATTAGATAAATTTGTTTTGGAGGATGCTATGTCTGAAAACTATAATAGTTCAAAGATCAAAATTTTTGCTTTGAACTCAAACAAGCCTTTGGCTGAAAAAATTGCTGCTGCTGTTGGCGTACCTTTGGGAAAGACCTCTGTTGACCGTTTTAGTGATGGTGAAATTCGCATTAACATCGAAGAATCGATTCGTGGCGATGAAATTTTTATCATTCAATCGACTTCAGCACCGGTCAATGATAATTTGATGGAACTTTTGATCATGATCGATGCCTTGCGTCGTGCAAGTGCAGCTACGATCAATGTTGTTATTCCGTATTACGGCTATGCTCGTCAAGATCGTAAAGCTCGTTCACGTGAACCGATCACAGCCAAGTTAGTTGCAGATATGGTTGAAAAAGCTGGGGCAGACCGTGCGATCATGTTAGATTTGCACGCTGCTCAAATTCAAGGTTTCTTCGATATTCCAGTTGACCACTTGATGGGTGCTCCATTATTGGCTGACTACTTCTTGACTCAAGGTTTGGATAAAGATGCAGTTGTTGTTTCACCTGACCATGGTGGTGTGACACGTGCACGTAAGTTAGCTGAATTTTTGAAAGCACCGATCGCGATCATCGACAAGCGCCGTCCACGTGCTAATGTTGCTGAGATCATGAATATCATTGGTTCAGTTGATGGCAAACGTTGTATCTTGATCGATGATATGATCGATACAGCTGGTACGATCACTTTAGCTGCGCAAGCATTGATGGATGCAGGTGCGATCGAAGTTTATGCTTCCGCAACTCACCCAGTCTTGTCAGGTCCAGCGATCGAACGGATCGAAAAATCACCGATCAAGCAATTGGTAGTGACAGACTCTATTCAACTTCCAGAAGAAAAACAGATCGATAAATTAGTCCAAGTTTCTGTTGGACCACTTATCGGGGATGCGATCAAACGGATCCACGAAAATAAACCGGTCAGTCCATTATTTACGACACGTTTCCGGAGAAAATAGCTCAAACTAATTAGGAGAAAGCAACCTAGCTTGGCTAGATACTTTCTCCTATTTTTGTATCAAGAAAACAGTTTTTATTTTAGTCGCTTCACGACAGAAAACTCTTTAGCTTTAGCGTGTTCTTCGGCGATCGCAGCTGCTTCGTCAAAGATAAAATACGACTTGCCATCTTTTTCTTGGGCGATCAAGACTGGTTTAGCAGCCTTGTGGTGATAGATCTGTGCGGCAACATAGGCATTTTCAAAGTCAAAATCACTAGCGATCGAATCACCAGGATTAAAGAAGATATTTTCACTCATAAGATTCACGCCTTTCGTATGGTTTCAACTACAAGTCAATTGTAGCACTAATTTATCTCAGTGCGTAGAGAAACGGTAGCTGATGATGCGAGTTGACATAACTCAGCTACTGACCTACTCTGATATTGATAGGAGGAAAAATGCAAGAAACACAGACGATAAGTAAGACGCAATTATTAGGCTACTTTATTTTTTCGATCTTTTTAAATAGTTTAGGCAATGCCTTGACCGTTGCGATCAATTTAGGGAGTGCTCTATGGACCGCAGCGGCTGTCAATCTTTCAAAAGTCATGCCGATCACGTTGAGTGTGATGTTGATCTTGTCAGGGATCATCGTGATCGTGACAAATATCATCATTTTAGGGCGTTTTGACTTCAAACGAGTTTTGGGCAATTTGATCTTTATGGTGCCATTTTCATGGTTAGTGGGCGTTTTTGAAGTTCAATTACTGAAATTGAACATCACGCACCTCCCACTGTGGGTGCAAGTGATACTGGATTGTTTGGGAGTCGTCTTGATCGCAGTAGCTATTTCGATCTATCAGCGAGTAAATTGGATGCTTCATCCAGTTGATGACTTAATGCAGATCGTGCGCTTCAAATATCTACATGGTAATGCGACAGTAGCACAATTGATCGTCTTTACACCACCGATCGTGGCGATCGTGATCTCATTATTAGTGACGCATCAACTATATGCGATAAATATTGGCACACTTTTTGCTTTGGCTTTTCAAGGCACGATAGTCGGAATAGCCGACAAAGTTGTTTTTCCCAATTTAAAACACCAAAATTTAGCTACGAAGCTTTGAGTTTTTGGTGCAGTAATATGTTACAATAGAAGTTATAACTTAAAGAATGCGAGGAAATATCATTGATCACAGTAAGCGATGTAAGTTTGAACTTCTCAGGACGTTTGCTCTATGATGACGTCAATTTAAAATTTACACCAGGTAACTGTTATGGCGTTATCGGGGCCAATGGTGCTGGTAAGTCGACTTTCCTAAAACTATTAGAAGGTAAATTGACACCAACGACAGGGACGATCACAACTGGACCAAATGAACGGATCTCTAGCTTGAACCAAAATCACTTTGGCTTTGAAGAGTTTGAAGTGCTTGAGACCGTGATCCAAGGCCATAAGAAACTCTATGATATCATGAAAGAAAAAGATGCTTTGTATGCCAAAGCGGATTTTACTGAAGAAGATGGGTTAAAGGCAGCCGATCTAGAAGCACAGTTTGCCGAAATGGATGGTTGGAATGCTGAAGCAGATGCCTCTCAATTGTTACAATCAGTTGGGATCGCTGAAAGCATGCACACTCAAAAGATGAGTGAGTTATCAGAAAGTGAAAAGGTCAAGGTATTGTTAGCCCAAGCACTTTTTGGTGAACCAGACATTTTATTGCTAGACGAACCAACAAACGGTTTAGATGTGCAAACGATCAGCTGGTTGGAGGACTTTTTGGCTGATTATCCTAAGATCGTGATCGTTGTTTCCCACGACCGTCACTTCTTGAATCAAGTCTGTACAGAAATGTGTGATGTTGATTTTGGTAAGATCAAGCTTTATGTGGGTAATTACGATTTTTGGTTGGAATCAAGCCAATTAGCTGCTAAATTGCAAGCTAATGCGAATGCCAAAAAAGAAGAAAAGATCAAAGAGTTACAAGAATTTATCGCACGTTTCTCAGCCAATGCTTCTAAGTCTAAGCAAGCTACTTCACGCAAGAAGCAATTAGAGAAGATCACTTTAGATGACATCAAACCATCTTCACGCAAGTACCCATTTGTTAAATTTGAGATGCAACGTGAATTGGGAAATGACTTAGTTCGGGTCGAAAATGTTTCAAAGACGATCGATGGAGTCAAGATCTTGGACAATGTCAGTTTTATGATCCGTCCAGGAGAAAAAGCAGCGATCATTTCGCGAAATGACTTAGCAACAACGACTTTGATGCAGATCTTAGCTGGTAAGTTAGAACCAGACACCGGTTCTGTGACTTGGGGCCAAACTGCGATCCCAAGTTATATGCCACGTGATCTGGATGCTAACTTCAACAATGATGAATTGTCGATCTTGGATTGGTTACGGCAATATGCGGATAAAGAACAAAACGACAATACTTTCTTACGGGGCTTTTTAGGTAAGATGCTCTTTTCAGGCGATGATATCGATAAGCAGATCAAAGTCTTATCTGGGGGCGAAAAAGTACGTTGTATGTTATCCAAGATGATGCTTGAAAAAGGCAATGTCTTGTTATTAGATGATCCAACTAACCATTTAGATCTTGAATCGATCACGTCTTTAAACGATGCGTTGATCGACTTTAAGGGTTCGTTGATCTTTACTTCTCATGACCACCAATTCATCCAAACGATCGCTGACCATATCATTGAAGTTTCAGGTAAAGGTGTAGTTGATCGGTTCGATACGACCTATGATGAATTCTTGAACCATGAGACAGTCCAAGAGCAAGTAAAAGAATTATATTAAAATCAGGCTAATAACGCGGGATCGATCAAAAGCGTAAAACTACGTATCTTGGTCGGTCCCGCGTTATTTATATAGCTTATTTTATCCTCTTTTTTAGATATTCGAGCCAATGAGGTAAAGCTTCGCTTAGATCAGCGTAAGTTTTCGCAAAGTCCCCTGTATACCAAGGGTCAGCTACAACATAGTTTTCTTTACCTGGCGTCAGTGAGTAGACTAGTTTGACTTTATCGGCTGAATTTTTATCAGGTGCCATTTTCTTAGCGTCACGGAGATTGTTTTCATCCATGACTAAAATAAGATCAGCACTGTTAAAATCAGTTGCATCTAGCTGGCGTGCGATCATACCAGTGGCTGGTAGACCGTGTTTGGCTAGTTCTTTGACTGTGCGACTATCGGGGGAAGAGCCCAGCTCGTATGTGCTTGTAGCAGCAGAATCAATTTGGATCTGAGAACTAAGTCCCGCTGAAGCTACCATATCCTTAAACATTGCTTCAGCCATCGGGGAGCGACAGATATTTCCGAGGCAAACAAAAATAACTTTCATATTACACCTTCCTAACTTTGATAACTTCGCCAGAATTCAAAATTTTTCCGTTCTCTAAGACTAAGGCACCGTGGTCGTTGATGTCAATTACTTTTGCTTCTAAGGTACCGGTGGGACGTTGGATAGTGACGTGTTTACCGATCAATTCACAGTGAGCCCGATATTCATCCATAAAAGATCCAGTCGTATAATTTTGGTAAATTTTGAAAAATTCATTTAGATAAATGGCGATGAAACGATTGCGTGAGAGCCGACTTTTTTTGACATAAGGTGCTAAAGTTCCGACTTGCGCTTGAAGCTCAGTTGGAAAAGTTGAGATCTCAGTCAAAAAGTTGATCCCAGTTCCAACAACTACTTGGCTCAAACTCTGAGTCTCTAGATCAGTTATCCCTTCGGTCAGGATACCACAGACCTTCTTATCATCAACTAAGACATCATTGACCCATTTGATCGTGGGCTTTAGTGATAGTGTTTTTTCTATGGTGCGAGTGACTGCGATGGCAGTTGCTGTCGTAAGTAGTCCGGGATCAAAATCAGCACGATCATTGGCTAAGAGGATACTGAGATAGATCCCCGTATTTTTAGGTGAGATGAAAGCGCGTTGATAGCGCCCATAGCCAGCTGTTTGGTGGTCAGCGATGACAACTAGTGGTGTTTGTGAAGTAGTATTTAATCCAAGTTCTTTGGCTTTGAGATTAGTCGAGGAAAGCGAGTCAAATATTTGGAGTTCTAGGTCTAAGTTTGAAGAAAGAGCTTGTAAGATAGCAGTTTGATTCAAAGTATCACTATCAGTGTAGCGGTAGCCTACATGTGGTTTGCTGTCGATCTGATGGCCGGCTTTTCTTAGCTGATCGATCGCTTTCCAGATCGCAGCTCGGGTGAGATGTAAACGATCAGCTAATTCTTGCCCGGAAAGATAAGTTTCACTTCTTGTCAATAATTCTAAAACACGTTCAGAAGTTTTCATTAGGGCACATCCTTTTCAAAGTTTAGATATATTTTAACATGTTAAGGGCGAAGTTGTGATATGGTTAAATAAACTGATTTTTGGAGGGACTAAAATGAAAGTCAACACCAAAACATGGCTCAAGCTAGCTTTGATCTTGGTCAGTGGCCTATTTTTATATTTATTTTTGCGCAATGATGCTTTTTTATATCAGCAACCGATCGGAAAGGTGGTCGCAGTTAAGCAAGCTACACCAGAAAAGACGACCGATGTGTATAATAATAACGATGAGACGACCCGCCAAACCTTGACGTTAGAGATCTTGAACGGCAAATACCGCGGGCAAAGATTTAAAGTCACCAACACTTATTCAAGATCGGGTGGACTTGACCAAAAATATCATTTAGGGCAACAAATATTTGTCAATATCCATGAACATCGTGGGCAAAAAGATGTCGTGATCTCACACTATAAGCGTGATGTCTATTTGATAATGTTGAGTTGGTTGGTCGTAGTATTACTATATTTAACGATGCAGTTTCAAGGGCTACGTTCATTATTGAGCGTGATCTTGAATTTTGTCTTATTTTTATTGGTAGTTCAAGTAGATGTTTTCTTGAATCTGACTAATTTTTTCTGGATCTTTGCAACAGCTGCCTTGCTCTTTACTGCATTATCCCTAGCATTAGTGATCGGGCTAAACAAGCAATTTAGTGTGACTTTTTTAGCTATCTTTCTTGGAACGACCAGTGCATTGATCATTGGCTGTTTAGTTCTGTATTTTACTAAAAGTAAGGGCGTGCATTATGAAGCTTTAGATTTTGCCACGCAATCACCTAAGCAACTTTTCTTAGCAGCGACAGTGATCGGGTTATTGGGGGCAGTAATGGATGCTGCGACGGATATCGTTTCAACGCTTTTTGAGATGAAACGCAGCCAACCTGAATTGACGAAGCAACAATTGTTCAAATCGGGTCAAGTGATCGGACGTTCGATCATGGGACCACTAGTCAATGTTTTGTTGTTGATCTTTTTTGCAGAAACGTTTGCGATGTCGGTCTTATATTTTAAGACGGGTAACAGTATCGCTTATACGTTTGAGTGGACCATGGCTTTAGGGGTCGTTCAAGCGTTGATCAGTGGGATCGGGATCGTTTTAACTGTTCCGTTAGCTAGTTTTTTGAGTGCCCAATTTTTAGGGGGGAAGCAAAATGTCGGCAATTAGTATTTTAACGCTTATTTTAGCAGGGTTGATGTTGATAGTTGGTGGTAAAGCTGGTCTGACCGCATTTTTTAGCGCAGTATTCAACTTTGTTATTTTGTTTATAACAGTTATCTTGATCACAGGTGGTTTGCCACCAGTCTGGGTCGCGTTTTTTGCGGGAGTTTGTATCCTAGCGATCACTATCTATATGGGAAATAAGGATGAAAAAACAGCCAATATTGCTTTTAAGGCGACGTTGATCGTGTTGATCGTGATGTTGATCTTGATCATTCCAATGGATCATTTTGCTCAGATCAAGGGTTTTGCTAACGAGCAATCAGAAGAGATCGAAGCATTTGATCTTTTGGTCGGGGTCAATTTTGAGCAGTTGATCATTGCAACGACCGTCTTGAGTACTTTAGGTGCAATTGCAGAAGCAGCGATCGCGGTCGCAAGTGGATTAAATGAATTGATCGAACAACGACCGACGATCACTTTGCCTGAGGTCTTTAAAAGTGGTAAAACGATCGGCTTTCAGATCATGGGGATGACGTTTAACACACTGTTTTTTGGAATGTTTGGCAGTGATCTAGCACTCTTTATTTTATTGTACAAATTAGAGGCGGGTTTTAGTTATTACTTAAATTCTAAGATCTTTGTCAAAGAATGCTTAGCTATACTTTATTCAGCGATCGCTGTGATCTTAGTGATCTGGATCACAACGTATTTGGTCGGTAAAAAGCTCAATGAAAAACGAGCCCAGATCGATAAATGATCAAGTAAAATGGTATAATATAACTGTAAGATCATTATGCTGTTTGCTTAAAGCAGAAAGGAAAAGCTATTTTTATATAGTCGGCTGGTAGTTATGAAAAAACAAAGAATATTAACGTTGAGCTGTTTGCTTTTTAGTGTGATATTTATCTTGAGTGCTTGCTCGAATAGTCAAACAGAGACTAAGACTAGTGAAAGTACGAGTCAGACAGTTCAAGCAAAAGACAATGAACGCTATCAAAATGCACTTTCATATTTGGAATCAGGTGAAAATAAGCAGGCTTATGATGAGTTGGATAAGATCAAAAATATCGATCAAGCTCCAGCATGTGTGCGGGAATTAAAAGCTGATCTTGCTTCGTTATTAGCAGCTAAAAAAGCTATAACGGCAGCTAAGTTGACCGAAACGGAGAAATACCTAGCCAAATTAGAGAAAGTTGAATCACCAACAGCTTTAGTCAAGCAAGTCAATGAACTTGAAAAAGAATATCAGACCGTAAAGTTGGCTAAACATTATGCCGATGAAGTTGAGCAATATTATCAAGCTGGTGCTTATCAAGCGGCGGGTGGTAGTTTGCAAGCCTTAGATTCACTTTCGAGCAAGTATCAAGCTGTGGCGATGTTACAAGAAAAAGAGAGTGGATATAAAGCTAAGATCGCTTCGGCTCAAGCAACAGCTAGTTCTGAACAAAGTAGTACAGCTACTAGTGCAAATGAAGTAACAGCGTCAAGTGACGCGACGGCTAAAGCTGGATACACTAATGCACGGAGCTCGAAGCTATTAAGTTCAGAGTATAAAAAAGAAACTGGCAGTGAGATCGCCAGTGCTCCAAGTGAAGCAGTCTCTTCAATGTCAGCTAAGATGAGCAACCAAGATGTCTTGAGTGCTTTTCGTAAGGCGACTGCGATCCCACAAGAAGCTGGTGACCAATATTATGTTCAAGATCTAGGCAATAGCCACTATCAGATCGAGATCAGACATACCAGTCCAAGTGATCCTCAAGTTTCCAATTTGAAGGGCATGTATCAATTTGATCTGACCAGTGGAGTCGCACAAAAGTTAAATGAAGTCAGCGGACAGTACGAAAAACTTAATTAGCAATGGGTGAGAAGAGAGAATGCAATTTGTCAAAGAAAATATTTGGCTCAAAGGTGATCTAGTGATCGCAGGGATCGTGGTGCTCTTGACGATCGTTGGGCGTTTGACTGGTAACCATATTTTAGTTTCGGATATTTTATTTATGAGTGGACTAGCGTTATTGTGTTTAATGATGTTCGATATTTTACTACACGCTAACTTGTTGGCGGGGTGGTTCCAACGCCAACGCAAGGGTGAAAGTGATGAAGAATTTGCTAAACGTAAGATCGATGTCAAAAAGATAGCTTCAGAAAAGAAAAATGCACCGATCCATTTTAAAAAGTTTAGCTTTAATTGCTTACTTTTAGGCAGTTTTATGATAGTTTTAGCTGTTATCGTCACATTGTAAATTTTGATAAGGCTAGGAAAAATTACTATTGGGCAACAGTGTAGAAAATGAATCACGATTTTTGATTTTTCAAAGATCATGGTTCATTTTTTTATAGCTTCATCTGAGAAATAGGCTCAAGCCCAAATAGCTCACACCTGATCTAAGTATGAGCTGTTTTGGTTTTGAGAGCTAAATAGATCACTCCTAAACTTGCGATCATCGCTAAAATAAAATTCAATAAAACAACGACTTTGACTGAAAGATATGTCAAAAGTAAACTCGACAGCAACAACGATACTAACGAAGCTAAGCGCCCACAGCTCGAACGTAATGAAGTCAGCGATGAGATGTGCGTTTTAGAAACTGTCTTAGAAAATAACACATTACTGAAGTATTCAAAAAAGGTAAAGATAAAGACTAAGACTAAATAACTGAGTAAAAAGCTCATTTTGTCTGTAATTACTAAAAGTACACTACCAGTCAATAGACCTATTAAAGATAGCCAATACCACCGCTTGATCGCAGACGTTTCAAGTTTTACCGGCAAGCTATAAGCACCAAGACTTATCAATTGAAAGATAACATAGTAAATATAAAACTGCTCTTTATTAAAGCCTTGCTTCAAAAATAACGCTTGCCAGAGTTGGTAGTGAGCCTGAAAGAAGAATTGCCCCGCAATAGTTAAAGCGATCATCAACCGTAATTGACGCGAATGTTTAAGTTCACGAAAGCCGGTCACCACTTGTTTGATCAAGCTCTGTTTCAAGTTTTGCTTAGAACTATCAGTGACCTCCTCAATATAACCATATCTGATCGCCAAAAACGCTACTA
>NZ_CAQLEL010000073.1:0-1224 GCF_948826705.1 uncultured Ligilactobacillus sp. | reverse complement strand
TGTCCGTCGTGAGACGGAATCTGAAGGAAGTCTAAGGCAAAATGCTGCACCGATGAACAAGAAGTAGCTATAAGGCTGAGGGTAACTGGATAAGGTTGCAAACCAAACTGAAGTCCAATACTACTCGAAGTTACTCTTAGTAAAGCTAACGGTGACATGGTATGAAAGTTAATATCCTTACCCGGGGAGATCTGGCCTACACGTTTCCGACAAGAGGAATAAGTTTAATTTCCACAGAAACAAGCGGTGCAGTGATGCAGTGTTGAGTAAGCCAGAAGTCAGCCGAGGTCATAGTAGTTTGAATAATCAGATGAAGGACTGAACGACAATAACTTGTAACTTATATCGGAGGTGTAATCAGGTGCGACAATCGCAGAAAACAGAACAACAAGCTGACCGCTTGTCGAGGATAGGTTTGGAAAACCGAAAGTACACAAGGGCGCGTAGTACCGGTTATGGTGAAGGTAAAGGTATAAGTGTCACTATCCAAGACTTAGTCTTGAATCGCAATAACCTTAATCAGGCTTATTTACGAGTTAAGAGAAATAAAGGAGCAGCAGGCGTTGACGATATGACAGTTAATGACCTTCTGCCATATCTTAGAGAAAATAAGACGGAACTGATCGCTAGTTTGCGCGAGGGCAAGTATAAACCAGCCCCAGTCAAACGGGTAGAAATTCCGAAGCCTAATGGTGGAGTAAGAAGACTTGGAATACCAACGGTGGTGGACCGAATGGTTCAACAAGCTGTGGCCCAAATTCTTACGCCTATCTTTGAGCGCGTTTTCTCTGATAATAGTTTTGGCTTCCGTCCCCACCGTGGGGCCCATGACGCTATTGAAAAAGTAGTAGATCTTTATAATCAAGGTTATCGAAGAGTTGTTGACTTAGACCTAAAAGCCTATTTCGATAACGTTAATCATGACTTGATGATTAAGTATCTCCAACAATATATTGATGACCCATGGACACTAAGACTCATTCGTAAGTTTCTAACTAGCGGAGTCTTAGACCATGGGCTTTTTGCTAAGAGTGAAAAAGGAACCCCACAAGGAGGACCATTGTCACCACTACTGGCGAACATCTATCTAAATGAGTTGGACAAAGAGTTGACTAGACGTGACCATCACTTTGTGCGCTATGCGGATGATTGTAACATCTATGTTAAAAGTCAACGAGCCGGAGAACGAGTAATGCGAAGCATTACCCAGTTTCTAGAAAAGCG
>NZ_CAQLEL010000072.1:0-57211 GCF_948826705.1 uncultured Ligilactobacillus sp. | reverse complement strand
GATGATCGTGGTTGGTTTTGGTTTGCCTTCATCGTCTGTGCTACTGCCTTTCTTAGTGCGTTAGCCGTTGGTTTTGGGACTCGCGAAGTTGAAAATGATCTTCGGAAAAACGAAGAGGATACGGCTGGTATCGGCGCTGTTTTAAAGATGTTGGTCAAAAATGACCAATTATTATGGGTAGCGATCGCTTATCTTTTCTATGGTATCGGGATCAACTTGGTAAATGCACTTGAATTGTATTACTTCACGTATATCATGGGCTTTTCTAAAGGTTTCTCGATCCTTTCATTTATCAATATGATCGTTGGGCTATTCTCGGTATCTTTCTTCCCATTCTTAGCTAAGAAGTTCAACCGTAAGCCATTATTTATCGGATGTTTGACGATGATGCTGATCGGTCTGGCTGTCTTTTCTGTTGCGGGAAGCAATTTAGCTTTAGTTTTATTTGCAGCTGAATTGTTCTTTATCCCACAACCAGTTGTTTTCTTGATCGTTTTGATGATCATCACTGACTCGGTCGAATATGGTCAATGGAAATTAGGTCATCGTGATGAATCATTAGCATTATCCGTTCGTCCGTTAGTTGATAAATTCGGTGGTGCTATCTCCAACGGGGTCGTGGGTCAGATCGCTGTTTTAGCTGGGATGACTACAGGAGCGACAGCTTCTTCTATCACAGCAAGTGATCAATTCACCTTCAAGATCATGATGTTTGCGATCCCAGCAGTCATGATGTTGATCG
The DNA here is from genome assembly GCF_948826705.1 of uncultured Ligilactobacillus sp. Classification (NCBI taxonomy): domain Bacteria; kingdom Bacillati; phylum Bacillota; class Bacilli; order Lactobacillales; family Lactobacillaceae; genus Ligilactobacillus; species uncultured Ligilactobacillus sp. The sequence continues at coordinate 56,469 of NZ_CAQLEL010000072.1, read as the reverse complement.
GGATGTTTATCTTTGCTAAGAAGATCACTTTGACTGAAGAACGTCACGCACAGATCGTGGCTGAGTTGGAAAAAACTTGGGGTGATCAATTTAGCAGTGAAAGTAGTGAGGCCGGTGTCTTGATCAAAGACGATGAATTGACAGCCATGGTACCTGTTGCAGGTAAAGTGGTGGCTTTAAATGATGTCTCTGATCCAACCTTTGCTTCAGGTAAGATGGGGTCTGGTGTTGCGATCGTCCCTAGTGATGGTAAAGTTTATGCTCCGTTTGATGGGGTCGTAAAGACGGTCTTTGTCACACGCCATGCGATCGGTTTAGTTTCCGACAATGGGATCCCAGCTTTGATCCATGTTGGTATCGGTACTGTTAAGATGAAAGGTACTGGTTTTGTCACATATGTCAATGAAGGTCAACATGTGACAAAGGGTGAACAGATCATGGAATTCTGGGATCCAGCGATCAAGAAAGCTGGTTTAGATGACACTGTGATGTTTACGTTTGCAAACTCAGATCTCTTTGAAAAATTTGAAGTTGAAGTCAAGCCTGGGGCAGAAGTAAGTCATACAGATGTCGCAGTCGAGATCGAAAAATAGTTTTACTAAAAAACCTCGCTGGTAACTGCCAGCGAGGTTTTTACGGTCGAGCGGTAAATTATTTTAGTTGAAAAAAATTTAATTTTCGGCTACAATACAGGAAATTATACCAATGAAAAGAGGGCGCTTAGATGAACTATCAAGAACAAGATCCACAATTATGGGCAGCCATTGCAGCGGAAAAAAAACGCCAACAAGGAAATATCGAGTTGATCGCTTCGGAAAATATCGTTTCTGAAGGGGTCTTGGCAGCGCAAGGAAGTGTTTTGACCAACAAATATGCTGAAGGTTATCCTGGAAAACGTTATTATGGTGGTTGTGAATACATCGACGTTGTAGAAGACCTGGCGATCGAGCGTGCAAAAGAACTGTTTGGAGCTAAATATGCCAATGTTCAGCCACACTCTGGTTCCCAAGCTAATGCTGCTGCATACCGTTCCTTGATCGCACCAGGTGATACGGTCTTAGGAATGGATCTTGCTAGTGGTGGTCATTTAACGCATGGATCGCCGGTCAACTTTAGTGGTCAAACATATAATTTTGTCAGCTACGGTGTTGATAGAAAAACAGAACGTTTAGACTATGATGCGATCTTAGCTTTAGCCAAAGAGGTCAAGCCCAAGTTGATCGTAGCAGGTGCCAGTGCATATCCACGTGAGATCGATTTTGAACGTTTTGGTCAGATCGCTAAAGAAGTCGGTGCTTACTTGATGGTCGATATGGCGCATATCGCAGGTTTAGTTGCAGCGGGCAAGCACCAAAATCCAGTACCATATGCTGATATCGTGACGACTACGACACACAAGACTTTACGAGGACCACGGGGAGGCTTGATCTTGACTAATGATGAACGATTAGCTAAGAAGATCAATAGTGCTGTTTTCCCTGGTTTGCAAGGTGGCCCATTAGAACATGTTATTGCTGGTAAAGCAGTTGCTTTTGGTGAGGCGTTGCGCCCAGGATTTAATGATTACGCTACTCAAGTCATCAAGAATGCCCAAGCTATGGCAGAAGTGTTTGCACAAAATGATAAAGCTCGGCTGATCTCTGGGGGGACGGATAATCATTTATTATTAGTTGATGTTTTAGGTTTTGGGTTGAACGGAAAAGAAGCTGAGCAATTGCTCGACAGTGTTTCTTTGACTGTCAACAAGAACTCGATCCCGTTTGAAACGCTCAGTCCCTTTAAAACAAGCGGTATTCGTTTAGGTACTCCAGCGATCACAAGTCGTGGCTTTGATGAAGCTGATGCTAAGCAAGTTGCTGAATTGATCTTGGTGGTACTTGAATCGAAGGGTAAAGCTGAAGTTTTAGCTGATGTTAAAGATAAAGTAGCTCAGTTGACAATAGCTCATCCGATCTATGAATAGAAAGTAATGTTAAAAAGACCGTAAAAACGTTGCGACGTTTTTACGGTCTTTTTGATGTGAATCAATTTAAGCTACTGTCACGCTGGATCAGTTTAGTTCCTAAGGTCACCATTTCGGGTGTTTCTTGGTCTTGTTCAGCTAAGGTGCTGAGTAGAGTTACCGCTGAACGTCCCATTTGTTCAGTGAAGACTTTGATACTGCTAAGAGCTGGAAAAGCAAATTTTGCTAAAGACGTGTCATTAAATGAGATCAAACTGACACGTTCAGGTACTGGAATATCATTTTCTTGTAGTGCGCGCAAAGCACCAACGGCGATCGCATCGTTAGCGATGAAGAAGGCTTGTGGTAAGTCTTCGCCTAACTCTTTGATCGCTTGATTCATCATCTGATAACCTGATTCAGGTGAAAATTTTCCGATGTAAACATAGCGCGGATCGTAAAGTTTTAAATCGCTCAAATAGTTTTTAAATGACCTGAAACGTGGGTCGATCAAGGAATCGGTTTGATCGGCGGTCTTTTCTTCTCCAGCTAAAAGTCCGATCTTGGTTTGGTCTTGGTTCAAAAAGTGGTCTAAAGCCATTTTAACGGCACCATCAAAATCAGAAATGACACAATTATAGCCCAAATTCAAAGTATTACTATCGACAAATACCAAATTTGAGTTTAAAGCAGCAATGTCGTGGCTTTCTTGGTGACTGTATTTACCGATCGCGATCACACCATTAGCTTGGGTCGCTTTTTCCAAAGGGTCATTATGGAAGATCCGTGTGATCTCATAGCCGAGCTTATGTGCTTGTTTTTCGATCCCTAAGCGGATCGCGTAGTAATAAAGATCGTGGACTTCTTCTTGTTCGGTGTACCATTGAATGATCGCTAAACGTTTCTCTAAAGGTCGGTCTTTTATCTGCTTTTTATTTTGAGTGTGCTTGACGTAATTTAGTTCTTCAGCGATCTTAAATATCCTGTTTCGAGTATCAGGACTGACAGACATTGTTTCGTCGTAATTTAAAACGCGTGAGACTGTAGCAGCAGAAACACCTGCTTTTGTTGCGATATCTTTGATCGTAGCCATATTTTCCTCCATTCATGATCGTTACGTATAAGTATATGTAATCTAGTATAGCATAAGCTTAGTAAAAAAACGCCTACAAGTTGTATATATTTTAGTAAAGGTCAGAATGGGCTTTTTTAATAATGGGAAAAGAAACACATTTATTTTACTAAAATTTAAGTAAAAACAGTTGCTAAATTTCGAAATTGTCTCTATAATTATAACTGTAAATAAAACGTTTGCATAAATGAAGAGAGGTAATAAAAATGGAAAAAACAGAATTAAAACAACGCTTTGAAGCGATTTTTGGTCGGCCCTCAGAGGCAGAATTCTTCTCGCCTGGTCGGATCAATTTGATCGGTGAACATACTGATTACAATGGAGGCCACGTTTTTCCATGTGCGATCACTTTAGGGACTTATGGTGCTGCTGCTAAACGTGATGATCAAACATTGCGTTTTTACTCAGAAAACTTTGCTGATGAAGGGGTCATTGAAGTTTCATTAGCTGATCTACATTTTGACAAAGCTGATAAATGGACGAATTATCCTAAGGGCATGATCCATTTCTTAAAAGAAGCTGGACATAAGATCGACACGGGGATGGATGTCTATGTCAATGGAAATATTCCTAATGGTTCTGGATTATCATCATCAGCTTCATTGGAATTATTGATGGGTGTCATTGCACAACATTTATTTGACCTCGACCTTGAACGCCTTGACCTAGTAAAGATAGGGATGAAGACTGAAAATGACTTTATCGGTGTAAATTCAGGGATCATGGATCAATTTGCTGTAGGGATGGGGCAAGAAAACAAGGCGATCTTGTTAGATACCAACACTTTGAAGTATGATCTTGTACCATTGGATCTAAAAGACAACGTGATCGTGATCATGAATACAAATAAACGGCGCGAATTAGCTGATTCCAAGTACAATGAACGGCGAAGTGAATGTGAGACTGCTTTAGAAGAGTTGAACACTAAATTAGCTACTAAGAGTTTGGGTGCTTTAGATGAGCAAACGTTCGATGAATATAGTTATTTGATCGCTGATGAAGCTCGTTTGAAACGGGCACGGCATGCAGTTTGGGAAAATCAAAGAACTTTACAAGCACGTGAAGCTTTACAAGCAGAAGATCTTGAAAAATTCGGGCGTTTAGTAAATGCTTCACATGTTTCATTGGAACATGATTATGAAGTAACAGGTAAGGAATTGGATACTCTAGCTCATACAGCTTGGCAACAACCTGGCGTTTTAGGTGCACGGATGACAGGGGCTGGTTTTGGCGGTTGTGGGATCGCGATCGTAAATAAAGCCGATGTTGAAGCCTTTAAGGAAAATGTTGGTAAAGTTTACGAAGAAAAGATTGGCTATGCACCAGCATTCTATATTGCTGAGATCGCTGACGGAACAAAGAAATTGTAAAAAATGGGGGCCTAAGAGATGAAAGCAGATGTTGTGGCACGCTTTGTGGATGGCGTCATTGCAAATAGTGACTATACACAAATGGATAAACCGTACCTGTATAATCGAGTTTTGGCGCTAGTCGGCGAAGATGAGCTAAAACAAGAAGTTGAAACGACTGACTTGATCGCATTAAAAGATGAATTGTTAACGATCGCGGCCAAAAATGGTAAAGTGGGCGAAACACAAAATGAACGTGATAATTTAGGTGCCGAGTTGATGAATTTCATCATGCCAGCACCAAGTGTTTTGAACCAACGTTTCTGGCAAACATATAAAACGGACAAAAACAAGGCGATCTCAGATTTCTACGCTTTAAGTAAACAAAATGATTATATTAAAACTAAAGCGATCGCCAAAAATATTGCCTATAGTGTGCCAACACAATATGGTGATATCGAGATCACGATCAATTTATCTAAGCCCGAAAAAGATCCTAAGGCGATCGCAGCTGCTAAAAAGATGAAGCAAACAGGTTATCCTAAGTGCCAATTATGTATTGAAAATGAAGGTTATCAAGGGCGACTCGATTATCCAGCACGTGCTAACCACCGGATCATTCGATTTGATCTAGGTAACAAGACATGGGGCTTTCAATACTCACCTTATGCATATTTTAATGAACATTGTATCTTTTTAGATGGCAAACATGAACCAATGGCGATCACAGCCAAGACATTTAGCCAATTATTAGCGATCGTGGATCGATTCCCAGGCTATTTTGCTGGGAGTAATGCTGATCTGCCGATCGTTGGTGGTTCGATCTTGACGCATGAACACTACCAAGGTGGTAACCATGAATTTGCGATGCAAAAAGCACCGATCGAAAAAACCTTACATTTTGCTGATTTTTCCGATGTTGAAGCTGGGGTCGTTAAATGGCCAATGTCTGTTATCAGACTGCGGGCTAAAGATCAAGCTCGCTTAGTCGAGCTAGCAAGTAAGATCTTGGATAAGTGGCGAACTTATTCGGATGAAAGTGTGGATGTTTTAGCTAGCTCTAATGGCGAATCACACCACACGATCACTCCGATCGCACGTAAATCAGGAGCAAAATTTGAACTAGATCTAGTATTACGAGATAATCAAACTTCAGCTAAATATCCAGATGGTATTTTCCATCCCCATCAAGATGTACAACATATCAAAAAAGAAAACATTGGTCTGATCGAAGTGATGGGCTTAGCGATCTTACCGCCACGTTTAAAAGAAGAGTTGACTGAAGTTGAAAAATACTTACTGGGAAAGCCAAACCAAATGGCCGATTATCATGCCAAGTGGGCTGAAAAGATCCAGGCTGATCATCCAGATGTAAGTGAACAAAATGTTGATGATCTGGTCAAAGCCGAAGTGGGTAAAGTCTTTGCGCGCGTTTTAGAGGATGCAGGAGTCTTTAAACGCGATCAAAAAGGTCAAGAAGCATTTGTGAGATTTGCTGAATTTGTAGGCTTAGAGGGGTAATTTAATTTAGAAAGTAGAGAGTGTATCGATGAATAAGTTGATTGGATTTGATGAAAAAAATAAAGTCTTTCATTTGCATAATGATAAGATCTCATACATTTTATCAGTAGAAGAAGGTGGCTATTTAAGTCACTTATACTTTGGGAAAAAAGTGAATGGATATCATGGGCAGTTGCGTTATCCAAGGGTAGATCGGGGCTTTTCAGGGAATTTACCTGATAGTCTAGATCGGACATATTCACTTGATTCGTTACTACAAGAGTACAGTGGCGTTGGTAATTGTGATTATCGCACGCCTGCTTTGGATCTACAAAATGCGGATGGTTCATTTGCAGCACGTTTAGTCTACCAAGGCTATGAGATCACAGCGGGCAAACCTAAACTTGAGGGATTACCAGCTGCCTACGCTAACGCTGATGAAGCTCAGACCCTAGCGATCTTTCTTAAAGATGAGATCAGTGGTGTTGAAGTGACCTTGTTATACACGATCTTTAAAGAGTTAGCGGTCATAGCGCGTTCAGCTAAGGTAACTAATGCTGGCTCTGAACCAGTAGAACTAAAAAAAGTCGCTTCTATGCAACTTGATTTTATCAAACAAGATATGGATGTTATCTCTTTACCTGGTGCGCATGCCAATGAACGCCATATCCAGCGTGAGGCGATCGGACAAGGTAGAAAAGTCTTTGAAAGCCGTCGCGGTGCTTCAAGTCACCAAATGAACAGTTTTATTGCGGTATTAGAGCATAACACGGACGAATTTTCAGGTGAAGTTTATGGCTTTGATCTAGTGTATTCAGGTAACCATAGTTTTGAGATCGAAAAAGATCAATTTGAACAAACACGTGTGGTCGCTGGGATCAACGATTATAATTTTAGCTGGCACTTAGAAGCCGGGGAAAGCTTCCAAGCACCAGAAGTTTTACTGGCTTTCTCAGCTAACGGCTTGAATGAGATGAGTCAAAATTATCATGAATTGATCAGAGAACATATCGTGCGTGGTAAATTCAAGCATCAAGAACGTGAGATCCTCGTGAACAACTGGGAAGCAACGTATTTTGAATTCAACGAAGATAAGTTAAAGACGATCGTTGATGATGCTAAGGAACTAGGGATCGAAATGTTTGTCTTAGATGATGGTTGGTTTGGTCATCGGGATGATGATAATACTTCGTTAGGTGATTGGACGGTTTATGAACGTAAATTCCCTCAAGGTATCAAGCATTTTGCTGATTATGTTCATGAACAAGGCTTGAAGTTTGGTCTTTGGTTCGAACCAGAAATGATCTCTATCGATTCAAAACTTTATCAAAATCATCCCGAATATTTGATGCAAGTTCCGGGAAGAAAGCCAAGTCCTTCGCGAAATCAATTTATCTTGGATCTAACGCAAAAGGAGGTACGTGAAAATGTAGTAGCTCAATTGAGTGCTTTATTAGATGGTGGTTTCATCGACTACATCAAGTGGGATATGAACCGTCATATCTCGGATGTTTATTCAGTGTCCTTGCCAAAACAACGCCAAGGCGAAGTCTACCACCGTTATATGCTAGGACTTTACGAGATCTTAGAAACATTGACGACTAAATATCCAGATATCTTATGGGAAGGTTGCTCAGGTGGCGGTGGTCGTTTTGACACTGGTTATGCTTATTACATGCCACAGTCATGGACAAGTGATAATACCGATGCGATCGCACGTCAAACGATCCAATATGGTACCTCATTAGTTTATCCACCATCCGTCTTCACCGCGCATGTTTCGGCAGTGCCTAACCATCAAACAGGACGGATCACACCATTTGAAACTCGTGGTGCAGTAGCGATGAGCGCAGTCTTTGGCTATGAGCTTGATCTGACTCAATTGACAGCCGATGAAAAAAAAGCAGTCAAAGAGCAGGTCAAGACCTATAAAGCGATCCGACCATTAGTTCAATTTGGTGATTTTATTCGCTTGAAAGATCCAGCTAAGGGAAACCAATGTGCTTGGATGTTTGTTTCCAGAGATAAAAATGAAGCTTTAGTCTTTGTATTTGACCGCTTAGCTTCTGCGCAACCAACATTGACCTTGACCAAGTTAGCTGGGTTAGATCCAGCCAAAAATTATCAAGATCAAAAGACTAAGACGATCTTTAGTGGGGAAGAATTGATGGAATTAGGGTTCTATGATCCTGTTAAACGCCATGATTTCACGGCAGATATGTACCACTTTAAAGCCGTAACAGACTAATAATACCTCTTTTAAAGGCAAACTCACATGGTGGGGTTTGCCTTTTTAGCTTGAAGAATAACCTTAGTATATGGTATCTTATCCGATAAACGGGCATAAGAAAGGAAGGTCGTGAATGAAAAGAAAGTTTTGGTGGCCAATATTACTCTTGGTAGTCCTTATTTTTGGAGGCTGGCTGATCGTTTCGCAAAGTTTACGTGATAATGCAAGTCAGCAGTATGAAAAGACTAAAGTGCCAACTTTATTTTTGCACGGTTATGGTAGTAGTCATCGGGCAGAAGAGCATATGACTCAAGCGATCGTTAAAGCGGGAGTTACACAAAATGTGATCCGCGCTAGGGTTTCTAAGGATGGGACAGTCAAATTACAAGGAGCGCTGCCTCAAAGTGCATATAATCCGCTGGTCGAAGTGGAGTTTGAAGATAACAAAAATGCTGATTATCGTCAAAATGGTATCTGGCTCAAAAATGTTTTGGTCAAGCTCCAAAAAACGTATGGCTTTAAGAAATTTAATGCTGTTGCTCATTCGATGGGGAATCTAACTTTAGCCTACTACATGTTGGATAATGGTCAGAATAAAAAATTGCCCCAATTGCAAAAGCAAGTAAACATTGCAGGGCATTATAATGGGATCATTGGTCTGGATGATCAAGCTGGTCAAATGCAGTTAGAAGAAGATGGTGCTCCCAAACAGATGAATAAAACCTACCAAGAGCTATTGAAATTGGATGACAGTTATCCTAAAAAGCAGGTCTCGGTATTAAATATCTATGGTGATCTAGATGATGGTTCTGATTCTGATGGACGAGTAAGCAATAATTCTTCACGATCAGAAAAGTATCTTTTGCAAGATGTCTACCGCAGTTATCAAGAGCTTGAGATCAAGGGTGAAGGTGGCCAACACAGCAAGTTGCATGAAAATCGTCAAGTTGATCGGGCAATTATTAATTTTATTTGGAAAAAATAGTTTATAAAGAGATATTTGTCAAAAAAGAGTGGCTGATATCTCTTTTTATTATATTTTAATTAGAATTTTGAACAGCAAAATAAATGTCAAGAGAATGAGTTACTAGAAAGTATTTTTTATTATTTATAGATAAATAATTTTTTTGTTAAGTTTAAAACGTGAATAAATGGTAAGTAATTGGACAAAAAATGTGGTCACAAGTCAGTTATTTTGAAATTATTAACTATTTTTCGATTTTTTAGATAAATATAAATTATTTTAAATATCGTTCGATATAAAAGGTTTTTTTTAGCAGTTTGACACCCAAAGCTAAATATAATAACATTCGACTATCGAATATTTTGGTATTCGAAATAAATTGAAAGAGGTGGCGTGTTTGAAAAAGTTAATGGACGCTCAAGAAGTAATGGAGTTGATCCCTAACCGCTATCCGATCTGTTATATTGATTATGTTGAAGATTTGGTTTTAGGTGAGAAGATCACCGCTGTGAAAAATGTGACGATCAATGAGTCATTTTTCCAAGGGCACTTTCCTAAAAATCCAGTCATGCCAGGCGTCTTGATCATTGAGACCTTAGCGCAGGCTGCCTCGATCATGATCTTAAAAGATCCTAATTTTTTAGGTAAGACCGCCTATTTAGGCGCGATCCATAATGCACGTTTTCGTCAAGTAGTTCGTCCGGGGGATGTCTTACAACTGGAAGTAACGATGGACAAACAAAAAGAAAATATGGGGATCGTCAAAGCTAAAGCTCTCGTTGAAGGAAAAAAGGTCTGTACGGCTGAGTTGATGTTTATCGTTGGTCAGTCTAAGGATAAAATTTGATGGTATTAGGTACTTTTTTCTGGTATTATTTTGATAACCAAACAATATGGTAATCAAAATATTCAAGGGTAGGATAGTTATGGATAAAAGAAGTAGGTACATCAATGATGCTTTGGTCAAGATCTATAGTGATATTCTTTGGATCGAGGAAAAAGAACTTAAAAAGAGCCGTTTCAATGATCTAACGATCAAGGAGATGCATGCGATCAGTGCTATTTCAATGTATAACCATAAAACAGCTTCTGAAGTTGCTAAAGAACTCCATTTAACACCGGGTTCGTTAACTGCAACTGTCGATCGCCTCGTTAAAAAGGGTTATGTTGAGCGGATCAGAAGTAGTGATGATCGTCGGGTCATTCGCTTAGGTTTGACTAAAAAGGGACGCGTGATGTTTCGCGCACATGATGCTTTTCACCATAAAATGGTCGAAGGGTTTCTCAAGGATACGACGCCGGCTGAGTTACAAGTGGTCGAAAAAGCGATCCGAAATTTGGAGTTGTTCTTAGCCGAGCATTCTTAAATCAAAAGACGGAAGTGGCGTAATGGACGAGTTGAAAATTGTTGCAAGTGCGAGTTATGTACCATCAACAGTCATCACAAATGACCAATTAGCACAAATAATGGACACTTCAGACGAATGGATCAAGACGCGAACGGGTATAAGGGAGCGGCGTGTGAGTTTGAAGGAAAATACGTCAGGTCTGTGCGTTCAAGTTGCTAAAGAGTTATTAAAAAAAAGTAAGATCAAGGCAGAAGAGGTCGATCTGATCATTGTGGCTACCATGTCACCTGATAGTAATACACCAGCAACTGCTGCGATCGTGCAGGGAGAAATTGAAGCTAAAAATGCATTTGCCTTCGATATATCGGCTGCTTGCTCAGGCTTTGTCTATGGGATAAAAGTGGCAGCTAATTTCTTAAAAGATGAACAGATCAAAAATGTTTTGTTGATCGGAGGCGAGGTCTTATCCAAGTTAGTTGATTGGACTGACCGAAAGACAGCCGTTTTATTCGGAGATGGAGCTGCGGGGATTTTACTGACTAGAGATAGTACACAACAGAGTTATTTATTGAGCTCTGATATCAAAACTTTTGGAGCTTCTCATGATAAATTGACGGCTGGATGTGACCAAGTATTGCACAGCTTTCCGCCTGCTGGAGCAAGAAGACCGACAGCTTTTGGTATGGATGGACGCGAGGTCTATAACTTCGCGACCCGACAAGTCCCTAAGTCATTAGTCCAAGCCTGTGAAAAAGCGGGTCTGACACCAGATCAAGTCGATCTATTTTTATTACATCAAGCAAATGCACGTATTATTCAAAGTGTAGCTAAGAAGATGAAGTTACCATCGGAAAAGTTTCCGACCAATATTGCTAAATATGGAAATACATCAGCTGCAAGCATTCCGCTTTTACTAGCTGAGCTAAGTGAGCAGGGGAAGCTTTGGCGCGGACAGATCATTGCATTTAGTGGTTTTGGTGGAGGCTTGACTTTGGGGACAGTTATCATCAAGTATTAATGATTTTTGGAGGAATGAAAAATGACAAAAGAAGAAATTTTAAACAAAGTACAAGAGATCGTAAGTGAACAATTAGATGTTGATGTAGCTGATATCGTTTTGACAGCCGACATCAAAGAAGATCTTGAAGCTGATAGTTTAGATGTGTTTGAGATCATGAACGAGCTTGAAGATGAATTGGATATCCAACTTGAAGCAGATGAAAGTATCAAAACGATCCAAGATGTTGTTGACTATGTTGCCAAACAACTCGAAGCTAATGACTAAGTTCAGGTGAGCAAAATGAAAAAGGCGGTCATCTTATTTAGCGGTCAAGGTGCCCAATTTGATGGGATGGGACTTGATTTTTATCAAGCAGATCCTGATTTTCAAACTGGGATCGTCCAAGCTACACAGCTGACGGGGTTGCCACTATTAAAGATCTTTCAAAACAGCCAACAAGCAAGTACTTTAGAATTACAGCCAGCCTTGACTGCTTTTGCATACAATGTCTATCGACTCTTAGTTCGTGATCTAAAATTTGAAGTCGTCGGTGCTTTGGGCTTGTCATTGGGTGAATATCCCGCTTTGATAGCTAGTCGAGCGCTAAGTGAACAAGCTGGTCTAGAGCTAGTGAAAAAGCGAGCTCAATACATGGAAGCAGAAGTATCTCAAAAGCCAGGAGCGATGTTAGCTGTTTTAAAGCCTGAGCTTGATGAGCTAGAGCGCTTATGTATCGAATGTAGCACCCCAAAAGAAGGTGTTTGGATCGCAAATTATAATGCGCCCAAACAAGTTGTTGTCGGGGGACATAAGCCAGCAGTTGACAGGTTAGCTCAAGTTTTAGTTGCCGAGAATAAAAAAGTGATCGCTTTAAATGTGGCTGGGGCATTTCATACACCACTTTTTTCAACATCTGAACAGCAATTAAAGCGAGCTGTCGCACAAATAAAATGGCAAGAACCTAAATTTACGGTCTTTAGCAATACGATCAAAGCCCCATTTACCAAGGCTAACTTAGCCCAGATCTTACCAAGACAAGTTGCTGCTTCGACCCACTTTGCGACCTGTCTATCTCAGATCGTTGCTAAAGAAAAGCCAGATGTCTTACTTGAGATCGGGCCAGGGGACACATTAAGCAAATTTGCGCGTCAGATCGCTAAAAAAATTCCACGTTATCGCTTGGATACATGGAAGAATTATCAAGCCACATTGGCAGAATTGAGGAATTAAAAATGGAATTAACGGGAAAAAATGTTTTTATCTCGGGTTCTTCGCGCGGGATCGGAGCTAGCATGGCGATCTCATTTGCTAAAAAAGGAGCCAATGTTGCCCTTAACGCTCGCAAAAGTGTTCCAAGCGAATTACTTGATGAATTAAAGCAGACCGGTGTTCAAGTTGAAGTTATTTTGGGTGATATTTCCCATGTCACTGATGTTAAGCGAATGGTCAAAGAAGCTAAAGCCAAATTTGGTCAAATCGATATTTTAGTCAACAATGCGGGGATCACCGCTGATAAGTTATTGATCGGTATGAAAGAAGCAGATTTTACTAACGTGATCGATGTTAACTTGACTGGAACATTTCGCATGACGCAAGCTTTTTTGAAGCAAATGTGTAAAAAACGTCAAGGGGTGATCATCAATGTCGCTTCTGTGGTCGGACTTTATGGCAATGTAGGGCAGGCCAATTATGCTGCCAGTAAGGCGGGGATCATTGGCTTGACCAAAACGACGGCTAAAGAAGGTGCTTTGCGCAACATTAGATGTAATGCGATCGCACCGGGAATGATCGCCAGTGACATGACAGATATCTTAAGCGATAAAGTCAAAGACCAAGTCAAAGATCAAATTTTGCTAAAACGCTTTGGAACACCGGATGAAGTGGCGCATGCAGCGATCTTTTTAGCTGAAAATGATTATTTGACAGGCCAAGTGCTCACGGTCGATGGTGGATTAGCCTTTTAAAGCAGAATAAAACGAGAGGTGTTTTAGATGACAAGAGTAGTAATTACAGGAATGGGGGCGATCACCCCGATCGGTAATGATGTGACTGAATATAGTGACAATTTATTTCAGGGCAAATTGGGGATCGCTCCGATCACTAAATTTGATGCCACTGAAACTGGGGTCACCAATGCAGGTGAAGTCAAAGACTTTGATGCAAATTTACGGGTCGGTAAAAAAGCGGCAAAGCGCATGGATCTTTTTTCACAATATGCCGTCGATAGTGCCCTTCAAGCAGTGAAACAAGCTCAAATCACCTCTGAAAATACCGCGTCTAAAGATCTTGGCGTTATTTTTAGTTCGGGGATCGGGGGCTTGACGACGATCCAAGAACAAGTGATCAAGATGCATGAAAAAGGTCCTAAAAGGGTCTCACCGATGTTTGTTCCGACCTCGATCGTTAATATGGCAGCCGGTAATATCGCTTTACGGATCGGAGCTAAAAATATCTGTACTTCGATCGTAACGGCATGTGCTTCAGGGACCAATGCGATCGGTGAAGCTTATCGTCAGATCAAAGAAGGGCGGGCCAAGGTGATGGTCGCTGGTGGGGCAGAAGCTTCAGTCAATGAGATCGGGATCGCTGGTTTTGCAGCTTTGACTGCTTTATCAACGCAAACTGACCCCAAAAAAGCCTCTATCCCATTTGATAAAGAACGCTCGGGCTTTGTTATGGGCGAAGGCAGTGGTGCTTTAGTTTTGGAAAGTTTAGAGCATGCTAAAACACGGGGTGCTAAGATCTTAGGTGAGATCGTTGGTTATGGTAGCAACTGTGATGCCTTCCATATGACAGCGCCTGATCCAACAGGAAAAGGGGCTGCGACGGCAATGCAACTAGCACTTGATGAAGCAAAGATCAAGCCAGCTCAAGTTGATTATATCAACGCGCATGGGACGGCAACTAAAGCCAATGATGCAGCTGAAGCAAAAGCGATCAATTTAGTTTTTGGTGAAGATAGTAGAGTTTTAGTCGGAAGTACCAAAGCGATGACAGGCCATTTATTAGGCGCTGCTGGGGCGATCGAAGCCATTGCGGTAGTTGCTAGCTTACAAAAGGGGCACTTACCTGTTAATATAGGTATGACAGAACAAGATAAAGAGTGTAAAGTTAATGTAGTAACACAGGCTAAAGCCCACCCTGAAAAACTTGAATATGCCTTGAGCAATTCATTAGGTTTTGGGGGCCATAATGCAGTTTTAGCTTTTAGAAAATGGAGTTGAGAGACTTGGACTTTAATGATATTGAAAAATTAATGGATGATTTTAAAAAGTCAGAAATGCGTGAGTTAGAGATCACGACGGATGGCTTTCATATCCATTTGAGTAAAAATGAGACACCATTTTTACCAGTGCGTGAAAAAGATGAACGACCAGCGATCACAGCCGTTGAAGAAAATGTGCCACCGGTAACAAAAGATACTAAGGCTAAAGGGGAATTCATCAAATCGCCGATGGTCGGTAGTGTTTATTTACAACCTAAACCAGACCAAGATCCCTATGTAACGGTGGGTTCACGTGTTCATAAAGGTGATGTGGTCTGCATCATTGAAGCGATGAAGATGATGACTGAGATCAAAAGTGATCAAGATGGTATCGTGACTGAAGTCTTGGTCGAAAATGAAGATCTAGTTGAATTTGATCAACCAATGTTCAAAGTAGTGCGAGGTTAGATGATGAAGTTAAGTAGTGCAGAGATCAAAAAGATCTTGCCCCATCGTTACCCATTGTTGTTGATCGATAGAATCGAAGCATTAGAACCAGGACAGTCAGCGCGGGCGCTTCGCTGTGTGACAGAACATGAAGCTTTGTTTGGAGGGCAGAGATCGTCTGTTTTGCCAGAAACTTTGATCATTGAATCTTTAGCGCAAACAGGGGCCTGTGCGTTGCTGACGTTGCCAGAGTTTGTTGGTAAGACTGCTTATTTTGGCGGGATCAAGTCAGCAGAATTTATGTGTCCTGTGTACCCAGGGGATGTGTTAGAACTTGAGGTAAAACTTGAAAAGATCAAGAGCAGTATCGGCAGTGGTAAAGCGACCGCCAAAGTGGCTGGTCAAGTAGTTTGCCTAGCTGAATTGACTTTTATGATCGGATAAAAGAGGTAGTTACATGTTTTCTAAAGTATTGGTGGCTAACCGTGGTGAGATCGCGGTCCGCATTATTCGCTCTTTAAAAGAGCTTGGTATCAAATCAGTTGCGATCTACTCGACTGAAGATCGTGAAAGTTTGCACGTCCAACTGGCAGATCAAGCGGTCTGTGTTGGATCTGCTAAACCAAAAGATTCATATTTGAATATGAAAAATATCTTGGCAGCTGCTGTTTTGACGGGTGCTGAAGCGATCCATCCCGGGTTTGGCTTCTTATCGGAAAACAGTCGCTTTGTAGAACTGTGTGAAGCTTGTGGCTTAGTTTTTATCGGTCCACGCTTTGAGACGATCGAATTAATGGGAAATAAGGCTAATGCTAGGATCCAGATGCAAAAACATGATATTCCGGTGATCCCAGGCAGCACTGGCTTTTTAGAAGATGTTGCTGAGGCTAAGCGGGTCGCTAAAGAGGTCGGTTATCCGATCTTACTAAAGGCGGCAGCTGGTGGTGGTGGTAAAGGGATTCGGCGTGTTGATACAGAAAAAGAACTCGCTAACTCCTTTAATGAAGCAAAACGTGAAGCGCAGATGGCATTTGGTGATGCTCGGATGTATTTGGAAAAGATCATGGAAAATGTTAAGCATATCGAAGTCCAGATCTTTCGAGATGATGCCGGAAATACGGTCTATTTCCCAGAACGAGATTGTTCATTGCAAAGAAATAAACAAAAGATGATCGAAGAAAGTCCCTGTGCTTTGATCACCGAAGCTGAGCGCAAATACTTAGGTGAATTGGCCGTCAAAGCAGCTGAAGCGATCGATTACCGTAATACTGGGACGATCGAATTTTTGATGGATCAAGATCATAAATTTTATTTTATGGAAATGAATACTCGGATCCAAGTGGAACATACTGTCACAGAAATGGTGACAGGTGTTGATCTGGTCAAGGCCCAAGTCAAAGTCGCTTTTGGTCAAGACCTACCATTTGAACAAGCTGATATCAAATTATTGGGAACAGCGATCGAATGTCGGATCAATGCTGAAGATCCCGCAAAAAATTTTACACCTTCTGTTGGCAAGGTCGACTACTTGTACTTTCCCGTGGGAAACTTAGGGATGCGGATCGATTCAGATTTATATGCTGGAGCCAAGATCTCACCGTATTATGATTCGATGATCGCTAAAGTCATCGTCTTGGGTGAAAATCGTCATGAAGCGATCGAAAAGCTAAAACGTTTATTAAGTGAGATGGTGATCTCTGGTATCAAGACTAACCAGAATTTCTATTTAACTATTTTAGAAGACCAAGGTTTCTTGGATGGAACGTTTAACACTGATTACTTGGAACGTGTTTTATTACCAAAGTGGAAACGAGGAAATGCCGATGAAACTGTTTGATGAGGCCAATACAGTCCAAAATAAACAAGTAAAAGCCAATAAAGCCGCTGAAAAAAAAGTTCCGGCTGGCTTGTGGGTCGCTTGTCCTAAATGTGGTCATGAGATCTTTCATCAAGATCTAGGGCCGTTGCAAGAATGCCCCCAATGTTTTTATGGTTTTAGAATAAAAGCTAAAAAGCGGCTATCGTGGTTGGTCGATGAGTTTATTTCCTGGGATGAAGACTTAGTGACTGATGATCCGTTGGAATTTCCTGAGTATGCTGAAAAATTGGCTAAAGCGCAAAAGAGCACAGAGCTAAATGATTCTGTTTTGACGGGTCTAGCTCAGATAAAAGATCAAAAGTTTGCCTTAGGAATCATGGATCCATATTTCATCATGGGATCATTAGGCAAGGTCACGGGCGAAAAATTGACGCGTTTATTTGAGCGTGCCACTAAAGAAAAACTACCAGTTGTCGTCTTTACGGCGTCGGGGGGAGCGCGGATGCAAGAAGGTATCCATGCATTGATGCAGATGGCTAAAGTCTCAAATGCGGTCGCTAAGCACTCAGAGGCCGGTCTATTGTATATCTCAGTCTTGACCGATCCGACAACTGGTGGAGTTACAGCTAGTTTTGGGATGCAAGGCGATCTGATCTTGGCTGAGCCCCATGCTTTAGTAGGTTTTGCCGGTAAGCGGGTGATCGAACAGACGATGCATCAAAAGATCCCAGCCGAGCTGCAAAGTGCAGAAACAGCGTTGAAAAACGGTTTTATCGATGCGATCGTTAAGCGGCAAGATCAAAAACAAACTTTGGCACAGTTATTGAGATTCCATCAAAAGGAAGGTGAAGCTAATGGCAAATACTAAGACGCCAGCTCAAATAGTAGCTGCAGCTAGATCACAAGCTAAGATCACCACTTTTGAACTTATTGAGCATTTATTTGATGATTTTTTTGAATTACATGGTGATCGTCAAGGAGCAGATGATCCTGCGATCGTAGGTGGTTTAGCCCGTTTTTGTGGCCGACCGATCACGGTGGTAGCTACTGATAAGGGGAAAACACCTAAACAACGGGTAGCTAAGCATTTTGGTTCACCTGAACCAGCGGGCTATCGAAAATTATTACGGTTAGCCAAACAGGCCCAAAAATTTGGGAGACCATTAGTAACATTTGTCAATACAGCCGGTGCTTATCCTGGGCGGAGTGCTGAAGAGCAGGGTCAAGGTGAAGCGATCGCGCGCTGTTTGTTGGAACTGGGACAATTAAAAGTACCGATGATCACGTTTATCTTTGGTGAGGGTGGTAGTGGAGGCGCCCTTGCCATGGCCTGTGGTGATCGAGTTTATATGTTAGAAGACAGCATGTACTCTGTTTTATCACCTGAAGGGTTCGCGTCTATTTTGTGGAAGGATAGTCAGCGAGCAGATGAGGCAGCTAAAGTGATGCAGCTGACCCCAAATGCACTTTTAGAGCACGGTGCGATCGAAGGTGTGATCGCAGAAGATGAAAAAGACCATTTGTCGACGCTAGAAGCGATCAAGGCTGTGTTAAAACGCGATCTGGAACTTTTGACCAAAAAAGATCCAACCGAATTGTTAGCCGAGCGGTATGAGCGTTTTCGGAAATTTTAAAGTAAGGAAATTATTATCATGGGAGATTTATTAGCAAATAAAACGATTTTGGTAATGGGTGTCGCTAATCGACGCTCGATTGCTTGGGGTTGTGCCCAAATAATGCAAGAGCAAGGCGCTGATTTGATCTATACTTATCAAAATGAGTGCTTAAAAAAAGGTTTACTCAAGTTGACGGGCGATGAAGCTTCCTTACTTGAGTGCGACGTTGCAGATGACAACAGTATCGTCCAAGCTTTTAGTGAGATCAAAGCACGGTATGGTAAGATCGATGGGATCGTTCATGCGATCGCTTATGCTCCAAAAGAAGAACTCGAAGGGGAAGTTACGAATGCGACCCGTGCAGGGTTTCAAACTGCACTTGATGTTTCTGCTTATTCTTTGATCGCTGTTAGTAAGGTGGCGATGGAGTTAGAGCTTTTAAATGATCCAGCTAGTTTGGTAACTTTGACCTATATGGGTTCGACTCGGGCGATCCCGAGCTATAATACGATGGGGATCGCCAAAGCAGCCTTAGAATCCAGCGTGCGTTATTTAGCACGTGATCTGGGTAAATTTGGGATCCGCGTAAACGCGATCTCAGCTGGTGCGATCAAAACGTTAGCTGTGACAGGGATCAAGGGGCACTCTGATCTCTTAGAGATCTCTAAGCAACGGACGGTCGATCAAGAAGCTGTGACGATCAGAGAAGTCGGTGGGACCTGTGCCTTTTTGATGAGTGACTTGGCGACTGGTGTAGTTGGCGATGTCATTTATGTAGACAAAGGTGTCCACTTGATCTAATGAAAACACAGTAATACGCTCACGAGTGATTCGGGGCGTTTTTTTGTGCAAAAGATCAGTAAGATACTACTATCTTTTCGCAACATTCCGCACTGAATCACTTGTTAAATGTTAGCTAAATTAGTAAAATAAACATAACTATAATTAATCATGAAAGTGGTGCTTAACTTGGCTAAGAAGGAACAAAAAGCATTGTTTGTTATTTTTGGTGGGACTGGCGATCTTGCGCAACGTAAATTGTATCCTGCCTTGTTTGATCTGTATAAGCGTGGTTATTTAAAAAAACACTTTGCAGTTATCGGTACAGCAAGACGTCCTTGGTCAAACGGCTATTACCGTGATGTAGTTAGATCATCGATCGATGGGATGGTCAACTCCCAAACCCAGATCGATGAATTTGCTAGCCATTTCTACTATCAATCACATAATGTCAATGATGTTGATCATTACGAGACTTTACGTGTTTTGGCTGATAAGTTAGACCAAGACTACGGCTTAGAAGGCAACCGCTTGTATTATTTAGCGATGTCACCTAGTTTCTTTGGAACGATCTGTGAACATTTAAAATCACAAGGTTTAACTAAAACAGTAGGTTATAATCGTGTGATCATCGAAAAACCATTTGGACATGACTATGCTAGTGCTAAAGAATTAAACGATGAGATCAGTAAATATTTCCCAGAAGAAGCGACCTTTAGGATCGACCACTATCTAGGTAAGGAAATGATCCAAAATATTATGGCACTTCGCTTTGGCAACAGCATTTTAAATGCGATTTGGAATAACAAGATGATCAGTAATATCCAAGTTACGCTCAGTGAATCATTGGGTATCGAAGAACGTGGGGGCTATTATGATACAGCCGGCGCTTTGCGGGATATGGTCCAAAATCATATTTTACAGATCGTTGCGTTACTCGTAATGGATCAGCCAGATTCTTACTGTTCTAAAGATGTTCGGAAGCGAAAAGTTGAAACTTTTGAATCTTTGAAGATCTATTCGCCTGAAGAAGTCGCACAAAATTTTGTTCGTGGTCAATATGGCGAGGGCAAAGATATGGTGGCTTATCGTGAAGAAAGTATGATCGCCCCAGATTCGATGACTGAGACTTTTGTAGCGGGGAAACTTGAAGTGGATAACTGTGATATGGCAGGTGTGCCGATCTATATCCGGACAGGTAAGAGATTAGCTACGAAAGCTACTCGGATCGATGTCGTCTTCAAAAAAGACGATGATTCCTTATTTGGCGGACAAGATTTGGCGGACAATACTTTGACGATCAATGTTGAACCTGATACTGGGATCGACTTTACTTTGAACACCAAAAAGATCGGCCAAGAATTTGCAACACGTCAAACTAATATCGGCTATCGCTTGACCAAAGAACAAGTTGCTAAAGTTCCTGAAGCTTATGAACGCTTGATCTTAAATGCGTTACAAGGTAATTCAGTGAACTTTACGCATTGGGATGAATTGGAATATTCTTGGAGATTCGTTGATGCGATCAGAAATGCTTGGGATCAAGAAGACCTGCCAGTCGACTATTTCCCAAATTATGCATGCGGGACGATGGGACCACAAGCATCAGATGAATTATTGGCTAAAGCAGGTCACCATTGGATCTTTTAAGCAAGTTGAATGATTAAATATTTGGGGCCCTAGGATGTTTTGGCTAGGGTCCTATTTGTGATGTGAGGAAACTGATGAAACAACGTGATATCATCCATGTGGATATGGATTGTTTTTATGCTTCGATCGAAATGCGCGATGAGCCCAAGTTACGTGATAAGCCAGTTGTGATCGCCCGTGACCCGCGTAAAACAGGGGGGCATGGAGTCGTGGCAACGGCCAATTATCAAGCACGTGCTTTTGGGATCCATTCAGCGATGAATGCACAACAGGCTGTAAAACTTTGCCCTAAAGCGGTTTTTGTGCCCCCTGATTTTGAAAAATATCGTAAAGTATCGCAACAGATCCATGCGATCTTTGCTGAGTTTTCCGATCTAGTTGAACCAGTCGCTTTTGATGAGGCTTACTTAGATATTACGGCTGATAAACAAGGGCTTAGCTCAGCGGTCTTAACGGCGCATCGTTTACAGCAAAGGATCTATGATGAAACGCAGCTGACGTGTTCGATCGGTGTTTCATACAATAAATTTTTAGCTAAATTAGCTTCAGATTTTTGCAAACCGGTGGGAACGACCGTGGTCAGACCAGAGGAAGTTAAAGCCTTCTTATTCCCACTACCGATCGAAAAATTTCGGGGAGTGGGTAAAAAGACGGCACCTAAGATGCATGCTTTAGGGATCAAGACTGGTGAAGATCTCTATGCCAAATCAGAGCGGTATCTAAATGAACATTTTGGTAAGATCGGCACGATCCTATACCAACGTGTGCGGGGGATCGATGAACGTCTTGTCGAAGTTCGGGAACGCAAATCGATCGGAACGGAGCGGACGTTTATTCGCCCGTTAGTGAGTGAGTCTCAAGTCAACGATGAATTTATGCAACTAGCTACACGCTTGGTGAAGGAATTAAATAAAAAGCAAAAGCATGGTAAGACCTTGGTTTTGAAATTGCGGACGGCTTCATTTGAAACGGTCACGAAGCGCTTGACTAAGCAAGACTATTTCTTAAATGACGTGGCGACCATCGTCTATTATGCCATGCAGTTATTTGAAGAAGTAGCCCCGGTTGAGTTAGAATTGCGCCTGTTAGGCCTGACGATGACGGGATTAGCTCCACTGGAATTTGAAAACTTGAGTCTACCATTGTTTGAACAATAGGGAAATAACGTGGTATACTACATTGTTATAGGTATTTAACTACAAAAAAGATAAGGAAACGAAAAATGAAGGTTGAAGAAGAAATCTTAGCACAGATCAAACAGTATGATACGATCATTATCCATCGTCACCAGCGTCCCGATCCAGATGCCTATGGCTCACAATGCGGGTTGGCTGAAATTATTCGCGAGACATTTCCGACCAAGACTGTCTATCAAGTCGGTAAAAATGTCAAAGGTCTAAGTTGGCTCGATACGCCCCAAGAGATCAGCGATGAATGCTATCAAGATGCCTTAGTGATCGTCACTGATACGGCTAATCAACCGCGTGTCGATGATGACCGCTATACTAAAGGTAAGTTTTTGATCAAGATCGACCACCATCCAAACGATGATCCTTATGGTGATATTTGTTGGGTCGATAGTTCAGCTTCCAGCTGTTCTGAGATCATCACGCATTTGGTGGAAGAATTAGATGGTAAATTAAAGCTAAATGCAAAAGCGGCGCGCTTATTGTATGCCGGGATCGTTGGCGATACGGGACGTTTCATGTATAATGCAACGACACCAGCTACTATGAGGGCAGCGGCTAAGTTGATGGAATATGATTTTGATGCTAGTCAAGTAAATCGGACTTTAGACGAAGTGACGCCAGAAGTTGCACGTTTATCAGCTTATGTTTTAGAAAATATCAAGTACACAGAGCATAATGCAGCTTATGTGGTCTTAGATAATGAGACGCTGGCACAATTCACATTAGAGGATGCTGGAACAGCTCCAATCGTACCATTGGTGGGTAAGATCTCTTCTGTCGTTTGTTGGACCGTGATCGTGCAGCAAAAAGACGAGACCTATCGTTTACGGATCCGCTCTAAGGGGCCTGTGATCAATGAACTGGCTAAGGAATATGAAGGTGGCGGACATCCCCTAGCTAGCGGCGCGATCTTAAAAAGCTTAGATGAGCTCCCAACTTATCTTGCTAAGTTAGATAAGATCGCTGCAACTGCAGAAAAATAGAAATTGAGGATATTATGAATAAGACATTTAAAGATTTTAACTTAAAACCCTTCTTAAATGAAGCGTTAACTGAGATCGGTTTTCAAACACCGACTGAAGTGCAACAGCGCTTGATCCCTGTGATCAAAAAGGGCAAAAGTGTTGTCGGACAATCGCAAACAGGGAGTGGTAAGACCCATACTTTCTTGCTTCCGATCTTTAATGCGATCGATCCAGCTGTCCATGAAGTACAAGCTGTTATTACGACCCCAAGTCGGGAATTGGCCTATCAGATCTATGGTGCAGCTAAGCAATTAGCTAAGCATTCTGAAACTGAGATCTTAGTCCAAAACTATGTCGGTGGGACTGATAAATTACGGCAGATCGAAAAATTAAAGCATCATCAACCACAGATCGTGATCGGGACTCCAGGGCGGATCTTGGATCTGATGCGTTCAAATGCCTTAGATGTGCATAATGCGCATTATTTAGTTGTTGATGAAGCTGATATGACATTAGACTTAGGTTTCTTAAAAGAGACCGATGCGATCGCGTCAGCTTTGCCAAAAGATCTCCAAATGTTGGTCTTTTCAGCAACGATCCCCCAAAAATTAAAACCATTCTTACAAAAATATATGAATGATCCCGTGGTTGAAGTGGTGGAAAATAAAACAGTTATCAGTCCTACGATCGATAATTGGTTACTTTCGACTAAGGGACGCGATAAAAAGCAATTGATCTATCAATTGTTGACGATGGGTGAGCCATATTTGGCGTTAGTTTTTGCTAACACCAAAGAACGGGCTGACGAATTGACGACTTATTTGCGTCATCAAGGTCTAAAAGTAGCTAAGATCCATGGTGGTATCCAGCCACGGGAACGCAAACGTTTGATGCGTGAGATCCAAAATCTCGAATATCAATATGTGGTTGCGACTGATCTGGCAGCCCGTGGGATCGATATCGAGGGGGTCTCGCATGTGATCAATGACGATCTACCAGAAGACCTTGAATTTTTCGTACACCGCGTCGGTCGGACTGGGCGTAACAACCTTAAGGGCATAGCGATCACATTGTATGTCCCAAGCGAGGAAGCTCAGATCGAAGAATTAGAAAAAATGGGTGTTACTTTTGTCCCTAAAGCGCTCAAAAATGGTGAGATCGTGGACTCTTATGACCGCAATCGGCGCCAAAAACGTCGGACTAGACAAGAAAGTCTTGATCCTAAGATGATCGGGATGGTCAAAAAGGCTAAGAAGAAGCGCAAACCAGGCTATAAGAATAAGATCAAGCGTGCGTTAAAACGTGATGCACAACAAAAACGCAAGATCGCGCGTCGGCAAGAACGTAAAAATCAACGTTCATAAGCTTGACAAAAGGGTGATTTTTGCCTATACTTTGCATTGACTCAGGATATGTCAGTCAGCTATTTTGCTAAAGCGAGGGTCCGGTGGGTGAAAGGACTTGCAAAAACTGATCGGTGCTCCCTGAAACTAATATTATTACATGAAAATAACGTGCTCACGTATTTGAGCAGCTGAGAGGTCACGACTAACATCGTTGCAAGCAAGGTGGTACCGCGCTAAGGCGTCCTTGCTAGCAGCGGTGTTTTTTTGCCTTCAGCCCAGAAAGGATCAAAGATGAAAGAATTATCAAGCGCCCAAATTCGGCAAATGTATTTAGATTTCTTTGCACAAAAAGGTCACGACATCATGAAAAGTGCACCTTTAGTTCCTCAAGATGACCCAACGTTACTTTGGATCAACTCTGGGGTCGCTACGATGAAAAAATATTTTGATGGTTCTGTTGTACCTAAGAACCATCGCATGACGAGTTCCCAAAAATCGATCAGAACTAACGATATCGAAAATGTTGGTCGGACTGCGCGCCACCATACGTTATTTGAAATGTTAGGTAACTTCTCGATCGGTGATTACTTCAAAAAAGAAGCGATCAATTGGGCCTGGGAATTATTGACGAGTAAAGATTGGTTCGCTTTAGATCCCGAAAAACTTTACATCACGGTTTATCCAAAAGATACTGATGCTAAGAAGATCTGGCTTGAAGCTGGTGTCAAAGAAGATCATATCTATGAAGATGAAGATAACTTCTGGGATATCGGGGAAGGTCCATCTGGTCCTGACTCTGAGATCTTCTATGATCGTGGTCAAGCGATGAACAATGTGGCTGAAGATGACCCACAAAACTATCCAGGGGGCGAAAATGAACGTTACCTTGAGATCTGGAATATCGTGTTCTCCCAATTCAACCACAAGCCAGACGGAACTTACGCAGAACTACCACATAAAAACATTGATACGGGCATGGGCTTAGAACGTGTCGTTTCTGTTTTCCAAAACGCTAAGACAAACTTTGAGACCGATCTTTTCATGCCACTTATCAAGGAAACTGAAAAGTTAAGTGGTAAGTATCATTATGGTCAAGACCCTGAAAAAGATATCTCATTTAAGGTCATCGCAGATCATGCGCGGGCTGTGACTTTTGCGATCGGCGACGGTGCTTTACCTTCAAATGAAGGGCGTGGTTATGTTATCCGACGTCTGATCCGGCGGGCTGTTATGCATGGTCAAAAGCTTGGGATCGACCAAGCATTCTTGTATAAATTAGTGCCGATCGTAGGTCAGATCATGGAAGCAGCCTATCCAGAGATCTTAGAACAAGCTGACTACATTCAAAAAGTCATTCGCATGGAAGAAGATCGTTTCAATGAGACCCTAAAAGACGGGGTCGCTTTATTGGATGACTTGATCGACCAAACTAAAGCTGCTGGTCAAACTGAACTTTCTGGAGCGGGCGTCTTCAAACTTTACGATACTTATGGTTTTCCATATGAATTGACGCTTGAATATGCAAGTGATAATGGTTTGGGTGTGGACAAAGCAGGTTTTGATACTGAAATGGAAAAACAACGTGAACGTGCGCGCAATGCTCGTTCTGGGGCTAAATCCATGGGTGTTCAAAATGGTTTATTGACTGATATCACGACCCCAAGTGAATATGTCGGTTATAGTCAATTAAATGCTTTAGGGACCGTCGAAGATATCATTTTAGATGATGCTTTGGTAAATGAAGCACAAGCTGATACGACGGTACAAGTTATCTTTGATAAGACACCATTTTATGCCGAAATGGGGGGCCAAGTAGCCGATAAAGGTCTAGTCAAAGATGAAGATGGCAATGTGGTCGCTGAAGTGGTGGACGTGCAACATGCACCAAATGGCCAAAACATGCATACCTTGAAATTACGCCAAAAATTGGCTAAGGGCATGACTTACCGCTTAGAAGTAAACCGTGAATTCCATAATAAAGTCAAAAAGAACCATACGGCAACGCACTTGTTAGACCAAGCTTTGCGTGATGTTTTAGGCGAACACACACATCAAGCTGGTTCATTAGTGGAACCAACTTACTTGCGCTTTGACTTTACGAATCTTGGAGCAGTCACAGCTGAGCAATTGCAACAAGTTGAAGATATCGTTAATGCTAAGATCTGGGCTAATTTACCAGTCAAAACAGTGGTCACTGACCTTGAATCAGCTCAAAAGATGGGTGCGATCGCATTGTTTGGTGATAAATATGGTGATACCGTACGTGTTGTTAAAGCCGGTGACTACTCCATGGAATTCTGTGGTGGTAATCACGTTGATAACACTAACGAACTTGGTCTTTTCAAGATCGTTTCTGAATCTGGTGTCGGTGCTGGGGTTCGGCGGATCGAAGCTGTAACCTCTAAGGAAGCTTTTGAATTCTTAGAACAACGCAATAATTTATTGCAAGAAACAGCTGCTGAAATGAAAGTCGTTCAATTAAAGGAAGTGCCACGTAAGGTCGAAGCTTTACAAGCACAGATCAAAGAATTAGAACAACAAAAACAAGCACTTGAGGCTAAGTTTGCGAGTCAACAGGCACAAGATATCTTTAAAGATGTTGCTAAAGTCAATGGTCATACTTTGATCGCGGCTAAAGTCAATGTCTCTGGGATGGATCAATTGCGCCAATTAGCCGATCAATGGAAAGAAAAAGATCTATCCGAAGTGTTAGTCTTAGCGACAGCACCAGCTAAGGATAAGGTCAACTTGATCGTGGGTGTTTCTGATGCAGGTATCAAAGCAGGTATCAAAGCAGGGGACTTGATCAAAGACATCGCTCCACTTGTTGGTGGTGGCGGTGGGGGTCGCCCTAACTTAGCCCAAGCCGGTGGTAAGGACCCAGCTGGTATCGGTGAAGCTTTAGCTAAAGCCAAGACTTGGTTAGCTGATAAATAATTTAGCACTAAAAGATCTTAGAAGGTGATTTCTAAGGTCTTTTATTCGTTAGCATGACGTTTAGTTTACAAATATAATCTTTTTGTAATATACAAATTGAGAGATATTCATTGTAGCATAAGCATTTGTTTAGTAGAATAGAACTAGTAGACAAGATCACGGAGGTGTTTTGAGATGAGTTCGTTGGATAAAACAATGTATTTTAACTTTGATGACGGCGATAAAAAGGATGTGCGTGAGACGCTAGAGACTGTTTATGCGGCTTTGGAAGAAAAAGGCTATAACCCGATCAACCAAATAGTGGGCTATCTATTATCAGGTGATCCAGCCTATATTCCGCGTTTAAACGATGCGCGCAACCTGATCAGAAGACATGAACGTGATGAGATAATCGAAGAGTTGGTTCGTTCATATCTCAACAAGGAGGAAGAAAATTAATGGCGCGATTGATGGGGCTAGACGTAGGTTCAAGAACCGTCGGAGTAGCAGTTAGTGACGAATTGGGCTGGACAGCTCAAGGTGTTGAGATCGTTAGGATCAATGAAGATGAAGAACAGTTTGGGATCGAACGGATCGCTGAATTAGTCTTAAAATATGATGTTAAGGGTTTTGTTCTCGGATTACCTAAGAATATGAATAATACTTTAGGACCTCGAGCAGAAGCTTCTAAAAATTATGGTAAACTTTTAGAAGAAAGATTTGCTTTACCCGTTGATTTTTGTGATGAACGATTGACAACGGTCGAAGCAGAACGTATGCTAGTTGAACAAGCTGATACTTCACGCAAGAAGCGCAAGCAAGTGATCGATAAACTAGCTGCGGGCTTGATCTTGCAAAACTATCTTGATAGCAAAGGCAAGTTACTCTCAGAATTATAGGAAAGAGCAGGTATTGATAATGAGTGAACAAGAAGAAAAGATGATCACATTAGTTGACGCAGATGGCAACGAAACTTTATACGAAATTTTATTCACATTTGAATCAGAAGATTACGGCAAGGCTTATATCTTGTTGATCCCAGCCGGTTCAGAACCTGAAGAACAAGTTGATGTTTTAGCCTTCTCCTTTGACCCTGACGAAGATGGTCAAGCTAAGAATGCTGAACTCTACGATATCGAAAGTGATGAAGAGTGGGATATGGTCGAAGGTGTCTTAGATACTTTCTTGAATGACAAAAATCTCCAATAATTCTTTTCGCTTACAGGCCCTGGATATCTTTTGGATATTGAGGGCCTTTTTCTGTAAGTGATGTGTAGCGTGACTCGCATTTCTCCACACATAGATATTGACGTGTTGCGAAATGCCACATCTAACGTATAGCTACGGCTAAAAAATGATGCAAGAAACGCATCATTATCTAGCCTAGGCTATCCGTACGGTGTGACCCGCATTTCTCCACACTTAGATATTATGCTAAAATATAGTATGTTAATTTTTGATTAGGGGGCTTTTTTGAGAATGCCTGAAAATAAGCGACGTTTTAAAGTTAAGATTGCAAATGAAGTTTATACGATCATTGGTAAGGCTGAACCAGATCATATGGCAGCTGTTGTCAAGATCGTAGAAGAACAATTGGCGGAGATCAAAGAATTGATGCCGTCATTAAGTAATGAAAAAGCAGCGATCCTATTAGCGATCAATGCAGTTTCAGATCAGTTATATAAACAAGAAGAATTGCTGAAATTAAAGCAAACAGAACCAAAAGAATAGAGAAAAAATGATTTTAACAATAGGTATTTTGATCGTACTAGTAGCAGCTTTTCGACATGGAACACGCAAAGGTCTAGTAGCGATCTTTATCAAGCTAGTTGGCTTTGTAGTAGTCGCAGGTCTGGGGCTTTACTTTGCACCTAGTTTGGGACAAAAGTTAAGTAGTATATTTGCAACGACAGAAGTGAATCGGATCTTCTACCAGATGCTGGCTTTTTGGCTGATCGCGATCATCGGTGGCTTAGGACTACGGCTCATTACAAATGCAGTACGCCAAACAGCTAAGAAGATACCGATCATTTCCCAAGCTGACCGTCTATTAGGTGGGCTTTTTTCGTTGGCAATGATGTATGGTGTGATCTTCTTTTTGTTGCTACTAGTGGATACTTGGCCTGGTGTACAACCAAAACCATTTATCAGCGAATCTAGCGTAGCACAGTTTATGCTAAAAAAGACACCAGTCATCTCACAACAAGTATTAGATAACTGGTTACTTGAACCACAGGGGGATGAAAATGAATCGTAAAAGTTTAGCGATCCTCGAATACGACAAGATCAAACAAAAGTTGTTCTATCATGCGACAACTGAAATGGGTAAGCGTCAAGTCAAGCGCTTAAGCCCTAGTACTGATCTTGCTGAGATTCAGGTGAAGCTCTTACAAACAAAAGATGGCGCAGATATTTTGCGCTTAAAAGGTGGGGTACCAGTCCCACAGTTAACGTTGATCACCGATCATCTCAAGCGTTTGGAGATCGGAGCAACGTTAAATGGTAAAGAATTAGCTGAGATCAGTCAAGTATTGCGCTCAGCTAACGAAGTGCATCGCTTTTTTATGGCTCTAGCAGATGAAAAAGTTGATTTGAATTATCTGTATGAACTTGAAGAACAACTCGAAACTTTACCGCAATTAACTAAGCGCCTGCAAGTATCGTTAGAAGCTGATGGCTATGTGACCGATGACGCCTCCAGTCTTTTGCGCTCATTACGTCGTCAGATCTCAACGACTGAAGCCACGATCAGGAACCGTTTAGTGGCATTGACCCGTGGTAATAATGCCAAATATCTGAGTGGGGCCAATGTGACGATCAGAAATGATCGCTATGTTATCCCTGTGCGAGCCGAGCATAAGGGGAAATTTGGTGGGATCGTTCACGACCAAAGTTCTTCGGGACAGACCTACTTTATCGAACCACGTGAGATCGTGGAGCTAAATAATCGCTTAAAGCAAGAGCAGGTCGCTGAAAAAGAAGAGATCTTGCGGATCTTACGCGAATTATCTAAAGAAACGATGCCTTATACAGCTGAGTTAGCACGCGATGCTAAGATCTTAGGTGAATTTGATTTTATCAATGCTAAAGCAAAATACGCTAAAGAGCTAAAAGCGACGCAACCTTTATTGTCAGAACAAAAAGATATTTACTTGCGTCAAGTTTGGCATCCGCTTTTAGAGATGGATAAAGCGGTCAAAAATGATATTATCCTAGGAAAAGATTATCAAGCAATGGTGATCACCGGACCTAATACAGGTGGTAAGACGATCACGTTAAAGACTTTAGGGTTAGTTCAAATGATGGGACAATCAGGACTATTTATCCCGGCTTTTGAAAATAGTCGGATCGGAGTCTTTAAGGATATATTTGCGGATATTGGGGATGAACAATCGATCGAGCAAAGTTTGAGTACATTTTCCTCCCATATGACAAATATCGTCAATATTTTAGACCAAGTCGATCAAGACTCCCTTGTTTTATTCGATGAGTTGGGGGCTGGAACTGACCCACAAGAAGGGGCTGCGCTTGCGATCGCGATCTTAGACGCTATCGGTGCCAGTGGTGCTTATGTTTTGGCAACGACACACTATCCAGAGCTCAAGACATATGGCTTTGAACGGACTCAAACGATCAACGCTTCGATGGAGTTCAACGAAGAAACATTACGGCCGACATATCGATTACTTATCGGGATCCCGGGGCAAAGTAATGCTTTCAATATTTCTGAGCGCTTGGGGCTATCCCAAACGATCGTTACAGCTGCACGGAATTTAGTTGCTAAAGATAGCCAAGATCTCAATAATATGATCGCTGATCTGGTCGCAAAACGGCGGCAAGCAGAAGAAGAAGCGATCAGTTTGCAGGCAAACCTTGATGAAGCTCAAAAATTGCACCACGATTTGGCAATGGCCTATGAGCGTTTTGTCAATGAGCGTGAGCAAATGCAAGATCAAGCTAAGCAAAAGGCAAATGAGATCGTCGAACAAGCCAAACAAAAAGCTGATGAGATCATCAGTGAATTACGAGCCTTAAAACAAAATGCAGCTGCTGAGATCAAGGAAAATGAACTGATCGATGCCAAAGCTCAATTAAATGCGCTTGAGCAAAAACGGGCTTTGAAGAAAAATAAAGTCTTGAAACGTGCTAAACGCAAACAGGCTTTCAAGCCAAATGATGATGTGATGGTGACCTCTTATGGTCAACGCGGGGTCTTGGTGCAAAAAGTCGGAGAGCATGTTTGGGAAGTGCAGTTAGGGATCTTGAAGATGAAGATCGATGAAGCTGATTTGGAAAAGGTCAATGTTGAACCAAAGAAAGTCAAACGTGCTGGGACCGTCTTGCGCTCAGCCTCAACGAGCCATGTTTCACCCCAACTTGATCTTCGGGGTAAACGTTATGAAGAAGCAATGACTGAGGTGGATCGCTATATTGATGCAGCGATCTTAGCAGGATATCCATCAGTGACGATCGTGCATGGTAAAGGGACCGGTGCCTTACGCCAGGGGATCACGCAGTATCTGCGATCTAATCGTGCTGTCAAAAGCTTTAATTTTGCAGCTCCGAATAATGGTGGTAATGGGGCTACGGTCGTTTATTTCCGTTAAAACAAATAAGTTGCTTTTTTGGTTAGATATGATATATTCTTACTGAATAAATACGAAATGAAGGGTGAAAAAACTGCTTATGGTAAAAGAATGGACAGATGAAGATTTTGCACAAGAAACTGCAAATGGTGTAACTTTAACTGATTTTTGGGCAACATGGTGTGGCCCTTGTCGGATGCAAGCACCTGTGGTTGAAAAACTTGCTGAAGAGATGGCAGGTCAAGTGAAGATCGGTAAAGTCGATGTTGATAAGAACCAAGCTACAGCTGCTAAATATGGCGTGATGAGTATCCCGACTTTATTGATCCAAAAAGATGGTCAAGTAGTTGATACTTTGATCGGTTACCATGATAAAGGCGCACTCAAAGCAAAATTAGAACAATATCTTTAATAAATAACGCGGGAGCTACCACGATGTTTTTGCATCGTGGTAGCTCCCGCGTTATTTATTAGACCTATGTCACAGCCTGCTTATTTTACTTTTGGTTCAGTCAAGATGTTAAGGGGTTTTTGTTCTTCGATGAAGTCAAGATCAAGGGGGTCTTTAGTGTCGACTTGGACTAAGATCGTTACAGTATCATGTGTCTTTTTATCAATGATCGCTTCGGTGACGAAACCGAGTTGATTTTGGATCGTTTCTGCCAAAAAGCCCGCCTCGATCAAAAATTCACAAGCTGAGTTCAATTTTTGCCGAGTCTCAATGATCTGACCGGTCAATTCAAAATATTGTTGTTCTTTTTTGGCCTTAACGCGCTTTAATTGCCCCCAATTTGCCTGTTCAAAGAAGATCGGTAACTCTTCATCTTTAGCTAAAGGAAAGAGACGGGCTAAACGTCTGCCAGCCCAATAGAGTATATCGTTATCCTTACCCAGAATATCAGGGATCAAGGCATCGCGGATCAAAGTCGCGCCGAGTTGATTTTGCGAACTTGCCAGTTCATAAAAATTATCTTGCATTAAAAAAGACACATCCTTAATAATAGTTATTACTCTAATTATACCGTGTTATTAATGATTTTTAAACTCGGTGGATAGTAGTTAGTTTGAAATCAAGATGTGATTTAGTGCATAATTGTAGTGAGGTGATGTTCATGGATAAGATTTTAATTGCAACTAAAAATGAAGGTAAGGCTAAAGAGTATCGTAAACTATTTGAACCAAAAGGCTTTGAAGTTGTGACGTTAAATGATCTAAATGATCCGATAAAGATCGTTGAAGATGGTGAAACGTTTGCGCAGAATGCGGCCATCAAAGCAACAGCCTTGGCTAAAAAGTATCAAGTGATCGCTTTAGCGGATGACTCGGGTCTTATGGTCGATCATTTAGATGGAGCTCCAGGGATATATTCGGCGCGTTATGCCGGCGATCATGATGACGAAGCCAATAAACAAAAATTGTTGACTGAATTAGCTGGGGTCGCTTCTGATAAACGAACAGCTCATTTTCATTGTGCGATCGTCGTTGCTAGTCCAGCAGGTGAACAGTTGACGGTTGAAGGTGAAGTCAACGGTGTGATCTTAGAAGAACAACGCGGACAAGGTGGGTTTGGTTATGATCCACTGTTCTATTATCCACCATTTGAGCGCTCATTTGCTCAATTGTCAATGGAAGAAAAAAATAGTATCAGTCATCGTGGGCGAGCAGTCAAAGCTTTGATGGAGCGTTTTGATGCATGGCTAAATGAGGTGCGATAAAATGAAATATCTAGTTGTTAGTGATAGTCATGGTGATAAGGCGATCTTGCAAAAATTGCTTACAGCTTATGCAGGTAAAGTTGATCTGATGTTACATTGTGGTGATTCAGAGTTGCCAGCAACAGATGAAGTTTTCAAACATTTTAAAGTCGTTCGTGGTAACTGTGACTATGATCTAGATCTACCAGATGAACAATTTTTTGATCGCGGACAAGACAAGATCTTGTTAGTTCACGGACATTTACTCGGTGTGGGTTTTGGTTTGGGTGGCTTGCAAGCTAAAATGGATGAATTAGGTGCCAATATGGCTTTCTTTGGGCATACTCATCAATTAGGAGTCGAAGTAGTTAATGGTAAATTACTTTTGAATCCAGGGAGTATCAGCTATCCACGTGGAAAATACACTGCGATCGGTGGAACATTTGCATTAATTAAGACTTCGGCTGATGAAAATGGGAAGCAGATCGAGGTCCGATACTATGACCGTGAGTTAAATGCGATCCCAGAATTGCAAGTGACATTCAATGGCAAATGAGGATGCATATCTCAAACGTAAACTAGTTATTTGGTGTGTTATCACATTATTAGTATTTGCTACTAGATTTTACCTGGCTTTTGCATGGTTAGATCTAGTTTTTGTCCTCTGTGTTATTTGGACGGGGCTGCTTTTTTTAGGTTATTGCTTTTTTGCGTTAAAAAATTTGAATAAATAGTTGACGTTATTAAAAAAGAGAGTATACTAATAAGAGTAGTCATTGCCCGTTGGTCAAATTGGTTAAGACGTCGCCCTCTCAAGGCGGAGTTACGGGTTCGATCCCCGTACGGGTGATAGATCAGAGCTGTTGGTTTAGCCAGCAGCTTTTTTTATAAAGTTATTGAATAATTCTTTTAAATTTGTTAATGTTAACAAATTGTTATCAAAAAATAAGGTCAAAGGTGCTATAATAGGTGGAGTAAGTAAAAGGATTACTATCAAGTTAGGAGGAGAAACATGCTTAGAAAAACGAAAAATTTTCTACGTGCACACGGTGTCGAGTATGAAAAAGAGCACGTTAATCCGTTGATGGTGCCTGAGAGAGTATATGTACTGAAGTTTGGCAAAAAAGACGGTAAGTTTTTAAATCGTTTTATCGTTGAACATAGCTATACCTGGACAGGACGTGACAAGATCAATAAGATCACTTTACGGTTGCACGGCCAACAACATCCACGTGAATTTGCCAACGAGGCTAAATTATTACAGTACTTGAAAAAGCATGCCCACCGTTATGTTAAGGAAAAAGACCGTAATAAGCATACGGTCAAGCGTGGGTAGGAGGATATAAGACGGAGAGCTTGGGTGAGATCCCAAGCTTTTTTTGTGGAAAAAAGGCAAGCTAAAGAAAGTTCAGGTGGGTATTGTTTAGAGTATACAAAAAGATCACTCAAATTTAGCAAAATTCGAGTGATCTTTTTTAGTAGTTGGGCATACAGGGTTCGAACCTGTAAATTATGGATTCAGAGTCCACTGCCTTACCGATTTGGCGAATGCCCAATAAAAACTCAACTATTACAGTTTATGCCTGTCGCGTAGCTTTGTCAATACTTATAAATAGAATTATTTTGTTGCACTAATATACCAGATCATAACTCTTTTTGCATAGATAATCGTTAAAAATATTTTGATATACACTTTTATATCGTTACTAAAAAGTGTATAATGAATAAATATTAATAATTATGTATAAGAAGAAGGGTTTAATGTGAATAAAAAGAAAATCAAACTTTTTGGTTTGATAATGATGATCTTTTCAACGATCTTTGGATTTGCGAATTCGACCGTCGCTTATGAACAGATGGGATATGGTAGTATCATGTGGTATATCTTAGCGGCGATCTTTTTCTTTCTTCCCAGTGCTTTGATGTTAGCCGAGTATGGTGCTGCTTTTAAAGAAGCAAAGGGTGGGATCTATTCTTGGCTAGCAGGTTCAGTCGGAGAAAGGATCGCTTTTATCGGGACGTTTATCTGGTTAGCCTCGTGGGTCATTTGGTTAGTCTCGACGTCAAATAAGGTCTGGATCCCATTATCAGCTTTGATTTTTGGCAAAGATACTACACAGAGTTGGAATTTTTTAGGCTTAGGCGCAACACAGACGATCGGGGTATTAGCGATCATTTGGATCTTGGGAGTCACATTCTTTAGTACTCGTGGGATAGATTTTGTTGTTAAGGTCGGTTCGATCGGTGGGATCTTCACGATCGCTTTGAATGTGATCTTTTGTGTGGCTAGTGTTGTGATCTGGATCGCTGATCATGGTACTTTAAAACAACCGATCACAGGCTGGAGCAGTTTTACGACTTCACCTAATCCAGATTTCAGTACGCTGGTCGCTTTGTTATCCTTTGTGGTCTATGCGATCTTTGCATATGCTGGAATGGAATCGCTAGGGGGCGTCATGGATGATATTGAAAAACCAGAAAAGACTTTTCCACGGGCGGTTTTGATCTCGACTTTATTGATCGCTCTTAGTTATTCATTGATGATCTTTATGTGGGGGATCAGTACTAATTGGCAAGAAGTCATTGGAAATAATGAAGCTAACCTGGGAAATATTACATATGTTTTGATGAATAATCTAGGTGTTGTTTTAGGACAAGCGTTAGGCTTATCAGCACAAGCGAGCCAGTTTCTTGGAGTCTTGATGACGCGCTTTGCTGGTTTGGGGATGTTTATCGGTTATGTCGGAGCCTTTTTTATCTTAGTCTATTCACCGATCAAGTCATTTATTTTAGGTTCTGATCCTAAGCTTTGGCCTAAAAAAATGACAAGCTTAAACAAAGCAGGCATGCCAGCCTTTTCAATGTGGCTTCAAGCAACGATCGTTTGTATCTTCATCTTTTTAGTAGCTTTTGGGGGCTCGGCTGCCCAAAAGTTCTATACGATCTTGACGGATATGGCTAATGTCTCAACGAGTTGTCCGTATCTCTTTTTAGTTGGTGCGTTTCCGTTTTTTAAACAAAGAACGGATATTAAGCGGCCATTTGAATTTTTCAAGAGTCGTAAATGGACATGGATCGTAACGATCATTGTTTTGCTAGTCCTTGCAGGTGGGATAATTTTTACTTGTGTTGAACCTATTTTACAACACGAGTATGATACCGCCTTTTGGACGATCATTGGACCAGTCTTTTTTGGAGTGATCGCTTGGATCTTTTATCATCAAGCAGTAGCTAAAGGAAAACTTAATAAATAGTTGTCAAAGTACGAATGCGTAGGCAAAAGTTTGCGTATTCGTACTTTTTTAGTGCTATAATCAGGAAAAATCAAGTTCTGGGGGTGAGTTGATGAAAGTTGTCATTGTTGGTGGGACTGGTTTTGTTGGGCAAGGTATCTTGCAGGTCCTGGTTAAGGATAAGACACTTGAACTATATAGTTTATCGCGTAGTGGCAAGCGCTTGCACAGTATAGCTGGTGTTACTTATCAACGAGTTGATCTAAAGCAAGCAGGAGCTTGGCAAGTGTTGCTCAAGGAGGCGGATTGGGTCATTGATTGTGTAGGGATCTTATGGCCTGATCGTAAAAAGCAGTTGAATTATCAAAATGCCAGTATTAAACCAGCTAAAAAGATCATTACGACCATCAAAGAGAGTAAAACTAAATTTTTGTTCATCTCCGCTAATGCAGGCTTTTCAGCTTATATAAAAGCTAAACGGACCGTTGAAAAATACGCGCGACAAGTTTTAGGAAAACGCGCATATGTTGTGTATCCCGGCTTGATCTATGATCGCACTAAAAAGAGTACGTATTATTTGGGAAAGATCTTACACGTAATTACATTTTTGCCTGGGCTAAAGAAGTATCGACCGGTCAAGCGGAAAATACTGGTCCAAGCGATCGAAAAAATTTTACAGGGAAAAGCAAGTGAATTTGAAATGTTGCGCAAATGATATGTCATATTATATTACATTGCCAGGTTATGGTTTGACTAGGGGAAATTTAATTATGAATGCTATTATTTTAGGGTTTTACAGAAGTTTTTGTTTTTTTGATTAATCACATGCTGTAAAAGTTAATTAAAACTTAATTTTGTTTTTTCGAATTAAGATAAAAACCCGTTTTTACAGGCTTTTTTAATAGTGTTGTGATATGAAATCTAAGTTTTGTATTATGGTTTGAGTTTTCATGTACTATCTTCTGACAAAAGTTGTGCTATAATAATTTTATATTAAATTCTAGTAAAGGGGAGTTCCCATGAAGAAGTTTATTGCAATGCTAAGTGCAGTGTTTGGATTATTTATGTTGGGTGTTTTCTCCCAGCCACAGATCCAAGCTGCATCAGAAAAGACATATACGATCGACACGGATGTGACTTTCCCACCGTTTGTGTATGCCAACACAGAGAATAAGTATGTGGGGATCGATTTAGATCTTTTACGTGCAATTGCTAAAGAAGAGGGTTTTAAAGTTAAGATCCGCCCCGTTGGCTTCAACGCTGCTGTTCAATCCGTAAGTGCTGGTCAAGCCGATGGGATGATCGCTGGGATGTCGATCACAGAAGAACGGAAGCAAAAATTTGATTTCTCGGATCCATACTATTCTGCTGGGATCGTAATGGCGGTCAAAGATGGTAGTGGGATCAAAGATCTATCTGAGTTAAAGGGTAAGAAAGTTGCTGTTAAGACCGGGACAGCAGGGGCTGATTATGCTAATTCGCTCAAAGATAAATACGGTTTTGAGATCGTAACGTTCGATGATTCTGATGGTGTGTATAATGATGTCATCAATGGTAACTCTGCCGCCTGTTTTGAAGATAGTGCTGTAATGTATTATGCAATCAAAAATGGCTTAGATCTAAAAGTTGTAACTAAGCCAGCTAATACGACAGAAACTGGTTTTGCTGTTAAAAAAGGGCAAAACCAAGAGCTATTAAAGATGTTCAACGAAGGTCTAGCTAAGTTGAAAGCTAACGGTGAGTATGATAAGATCATCAAAAAATATACAGAAGGTAAAGCAACTTCTGAAACTAAAGTCAAGTCACAAACAGCAACTGCTGAAGATCGAACAGTTTTAGGTATCTTAAAAGAAAATAAAGATGCCTTTATCTCAGGGATCATTGAGACGCTGAAATTGACCGTTGTGGGTATCTTTTGTGCCACGATCTTTGGGATCTTTGTCGGCTTGTTAGGTGTCGTACCAAACAAATTCTGCCGTGGCCTTTCAACAACGATCATCTATATCTTCCGTGGGTTGCCATTGATCGTGTTAGCGCTGTTCATCTATAATGGGGTCCCAAGTTTGATCGGTAGCAAGGTGCCAGCCTTCTTAGCTGGTGTGATCACTTTGATGTTAAATGAAGGTGCCTATACTGCTGCCTTTGTTAAAGGTGGGATCGAATCGGTCGATAAAGGGCAGATGGAAGCAGCACGTAGTTTAGGGATGCCGTTTGGTAAAGCAATGCGTCGGGTCATCTTACCCCAAGGGATCAAGATCATGGTCCCATCATTTATCAATCAGTTCATCATTACCTTAAAGGATACCTCGATCTTATCTGTTATCGGGTTGCTTGAACTTACTCAGACTGGTAAGATCATTATCGCACGAAACCTAGAAGGCTTTAGAGTGTGGGCGATCGTTGCGGTGATCTATCTGGTCATCATCACAGTTTTAACGCTTCTTTCGAAGTGGATCGAACGGAGGATCAATAATTAATGACAGATTTAAAAGTAGATGTTACGAATTTAAAGAAAAACTACGGCTCAAATCAAGTGTTAAAGGGCATTGATTTTAAGGTTGCAAATAATGAAGTAGTCGTTTTGATCGGGCCTTCTGGTTCAGGGAAGAGTACTTTATTGCGTTGCTTGAATAAGCTTGAAGAACCAACTTCTGGGTCGATCGTGATCGATGGGCATGATATCAGTGATCCTAAGACAAATATCGATAAGGCTCGTGAAAATATCGGGATGGTATTCCAGCATTTTAACTTGTTCAACAATTTGAGTGTTGGTGAAAATATCATGCTAGCACCAGTTGAGTTGGGCAAAGCCAATAAAGATGAAGCGATGACGACCGCCAAAAAATTACTAGAAATGGTCGGTTTAGCTGATAAATTCGATGCCATGCCAGCTTCTCTTTCAGGCGGGCAAAAACAACGGGTAGCGATCGCACGTGCTTTGGCGATGAATCCAGATATCATGTTGTTTGACGAACCGACCTCAGCACTTGACCCAGAAATGGTCGGTGATGTTTTGGAAGTTATGAAAGATCTAGCTAAAGATGGGATGACGATGGTCGTTGTGACCCACGAAATGGGCTTTGCTAAAGAAGTTGCTGATCGTGTCGTCTTCATGGCTGATGGCTATGTTGTCGAAGAAGGACGGCCTGAAGCGATCTTTGAAGATCCACAAAATGAACGGACTAAAGCGTTCTTGGAAAAAGTTATCAATATCTAAATATAGAGAGTTCTGCTGAGATACTGGCAGAACTTTTTATATTTTTTGGTAAATACCTATGTAAAAAAATATTGATATATACTATAATGAAAGAGCTTTGATAAAGCAAAAAATTTTTTAGGGGGGATCGAAGTGACGCAAGCGATTCTAGTCATGTACGAAAAAAACGGGGATTATTACCGGATGAACAAAACTTCTTTTGAAAAGTTACCGGTGATCGGTGAGCATATTTATAACAGTGACGGTCTGACTTATCTGATCGAAGATGTGGTATCTTTAGCTGGATATGAGTCGGCTAAAGCAGTTACAGCGATCCTCGTAGTTAAACCGACTGCTAAGACTGATCCAGTCAGTGAACTCTATGGCTTGGATCCTGAAAAAGACTTTGAAATGTAATTGAAAGGTGAACTGCTCAAGGTAGTTCACTTTTTTGCTTGGGTTTGTAATTTGAAGTTATTTTTGCTAGAGTGTAAATATTACAATGACAGGAGTGATGAATATGGTAGCAGACACCGAGCTGCCTGCTTCATGGCGCAAAACTTTTATGACCCTCTGGTTAGGGTGTTTTATGACGGGGTTGAATTTTTCGATGACGATGCCATTTATGGCGCTCTATATTGAAACATTGCACCCCTATGGAAAATTCGAATTGAACTTATATGCGGGCCTAGCCTTTGCCGTTACATATCTAGCCCAAGCGATCGTTTCACCACTATGGGGCAATCTTGCCGATCAAAAAGGGCGAAAACTCATGTGTTTACGGGCCTCTGGAGTGATGACTTTTACGATCTTTGCCGTTGGCTTAGTCCACCATGCTTGGACGATCGTGTTACTGCGCTTCGTTCAAGGGGCCTTTTCTGGTTATATCAATAATGCGACTGCTTTTATGGCAGGGGAGACCCCACATGCTCGTTCCGGTGCTGTTATGGCAAATATGATGACAGCTAATGTGACGGGAAATTTGCTTGGACCACTGGTTGGTGGCCTATTAGCTGGTTTTGCTGGCTATCGAGTAACATTTTTTGTTTGTGGAGCGATGATGGGGATCGTCTTTTTGCTGACCTTATTTAATACGAAGGAACATTTTACACCGATCCCAGCTAAAAAGATGAAACCGATGAAAGAGATCTTTGACCACTTAGAAAATAAACAGTTGATCGTTGCAATGTTTATCACGACGTTGTTTATCCAATCGGCCTTGATGTCGATCGCACCGATCGTCAGTTTGTTAGTCAAATCATTGATGCACGGTATGGGAAATGTATCCTTTGTCAGTGGGGTCGTCGCGGCAATGCCTGGTTTTGGGACTTTGTTAGTCGCTTCCCGGTTAGGTGTCAAGATGGATAAGGTCGGGCCTTTAAAAGTATTGATCTTTGGCTTAGTTGCTGCTATGGTAGTCTTTTTACCGATGTATTTTGTAACTTCACCGTGGAGTTTAGGTTTTTGGCGGTTCTTGTTGGGGATCGCCAATGCAGCGCTATTACCCGCAGTTCAAACGGTCTTGACGGTCAGTGTCCCGCGGGAAGCTTTTGGGCGGATCTTTAGTTATAATCAATCATTTCAAGCGGCTGGAGCGATGCTTGGCTCGATGATGGGGTCGCTTGTCTCGGGGTTATTCAACTATCAAGCGGTCTTTTTGGTAACAGCAGCCTTGATGGCGTTGAATTTACTTTTGATCTGGAAAGTCCATCGTCCGCTTGAAAGCGAAAAATAATCAAAGAGTGTGGTAACACATATAAGTAACAAGGACCTCACCATGATGCGTTTTTTACATCGTGGTGAGGTCCTTGTTTATAATAGCAACTAAGCTACTATTCAAACGAGAGCTCCAATAAGTACATGTTTTTTTCGGTCAAATGCGATGTTGTGGCCCAAACTTCGTGGTGATCGATGTAGTCATGACCTGCTAGTTGCCAAAAACTGTCTAAAAGATCACCGTTTTGAGCTAAAAAGTCATCAGTCAAACAATTGACCATTAATTTGTTGTCGGGAAAATAAATATTTGCATCAGCGACTTTGACTGCATCTTTGAAAAAAATCTGGATCACATTGTCATAACGTGATCTCAAGGCAAAGATCTTTTCAGGATGGCGTCTCAAATATGATAAAATGTTGAAGATCGAATCAGAATTACTTGCCAAAAATATTACCCCCATTGTCTATCAACATTTTAGCACAATAATTTGAATTATGGCTGCGAGAAGTTTTAGGTAAAATGTTTTGCATGTTGACGTGGTAAACCTATAATAGAGATAGGTGTTTTTAGAAAAAGAGAGTTGGTGAAACTAGTGATACATTTTTATTTAGTCCGCCATGGACAGACACGTTTGAATCGATCGCGCCGATTGCAGGGAACAACGAATTCTCCGTTGACCAAAAAAGGGATCCGCATGGCAAAGCGGCTAGGCAAAGAATTGGAAAATATTCGTTTTGAAGCTGTTTACACGAGTGATCTCCAGCGGACAAAAGAAACAGCGCGCTATATTCTCGCGGAAAATAAACGGGGTTATCCGCCCATTTATAGTGATCCCGATCTGCGTGAATTGAGCTTTGGCAAATTTGAAGAAGCTAATAATTTTACGATGGTCCCTACAGCTTTGCGGACCCTGGGTTTGCGCAAGATCTTGCGGGCCTTTGCCAATGAAGAGCATGTCTCTGAGTTGACCGAGCTTTTTCGCACGATGGATGGTGAAGAAGAGATCGAGACGTCGGTTCACCTCGAACAGCGATTCACCCGAGCTTTAAAGACGATCGCATGTGAATATGAAGGTAAGGATTGCAACATTTTGATCGTAACGCATGGCTTGATCTTGTCTAATTTTTTAGAGTCGTTAAACGGTGATGTACCGCTATTTTTAGTCGACAACTCTCGAGCAAGTCGGGTAGACTATGATGATGGTAAATTTAAGATCATCTATATCAATCAATTGAAACAAGAGGAAAGTTGGGCATGAACGAAAAAACAGTTGCCTTATTACACCAGCTAGTAGAGCAAAAGATCGTTCCAGGGATCTCTTATGCCATGATCTGCCAAGATGATATCCAAACTGAAGTCTTTGGCAATAAGCAACTGGTTCCAGTGATAAAGCCACTAGAAGATGGGGCATTATATGATCTGGCTTCGTTGACTAAAGTCATTGGGACGACAACGGTGATCTTACAGCTGTTGGAGGCTAAAAAGCTACGATTGGACGATCGAGTCGCTAAATATTTACCGCGGTTCACCGATCAAAGGGTGACTCTGCGCCACTTATTGACCCACACGTCTGCTCTTAGTGGTTACATAAAAAATCGCGATCAACTACCACCAGTTGAATTGATGGCAGCTTTGTATACCTTGAAACCAGCTGCTTGGCTGGGTAAAAAGGTAGTTTACGCCGATATCGGACTGATCTTATTGGGACAGGTCATTGAAGCTTTTTACCATCGACCTGTGCAAGAAGTGATCACAACTGAGGTTTTACGGCCGTTGGGTATGAAAGCTTCGACCT
Source organism: uncultured Ligilactobacillus sp. (assembly GCF_948826705.1). Lineage (NCBI taxonomy): Bacteria > Bacillati > Bacillota > Bacilli > Lactobacillales > Lactobacillaceae > Ligilactobacillus > uncultured Ligilactobacillus sp. The sequence continues at coordinate 12,848 of NZ_CAQLEL010000072.1, read as the reverse complement.
TTGCCCCCCAAAAAAAGCAATGTGTTCCAACTGAACTAACGGCGACTAGAGGCTTGATCCAGGGGGAAGTTCATGATCCCAAAGCTTTTATTTTAGGTGAGCATTGTGGATCGGCGGGATTATTTTCTAACTTAGCCGACCTGATCAAATTTGCCAAATGGATGCTTGCTCCCCAAACGATCCCAGGGGTGTTAACACCAGAAACGGTCGCGATGCTCTATGCTGACCATACCCCGACTCATGATCTTGGACGCTCGCTGGGCTGGGATCTGCGTTATGATCGTAGCGCTACGCCTTGTCTTTATCATACTGGATTTACCGGAACTTTTATGCTACTTGATCAAAAAGGTAAAAATGCCTTGATCGTTTTATCAAATCGCGTACATCCAAGTGCAGATAATGAAGCATTTTTAGAATGGCGTGATAAGATCATCGCTACATATCTTGCGGAAAAGGACTAAGTGGAAAAGGTTTACAATTTATTTGGGTGTGATAGAATAAATGTATAGACTTTTATGTGAGGCGATGATGAATATGAGTAGTGAACCATTATTTTTAAAACCATATTTTCAAGAAAAAATTTGGGGTGGCGATCGTTTACATACTGAATACGGTTATCAGATCCCAAGTGATCATACGGGGGAATGTTGGGCGATCTCGGCCCACCAACATGGACCAGCACTTATTGAAAATGGACCATACAAAGGGCTGACTTTGACTGAGGTCTGGGATAAGCACCGTGAAGTTTTTGGTAACGCTAAAGGCGATGTTTTCCCGCTATTGACGAAGATCTTAGATGCTAAAGCCGATCTTTCGGTTCAAGTGCACCCAGATGATGTCTATGCTAAAGAGCATGAAGGCGAATTGGGCAAGACTGAATGTTGGTATGTGTTAGCTGCCGATAAAGGAGCTCAGATGTATTACGGTCATCATGCAAAGACGCGTGAGAAGTTAGCTGAGATGATCGAAAATAAACAGTGGGATAAGTTGTTACGCAAGATACCAGTCAAAGCTGGTGACTTCTTATATGTTCCAGCAGGCACGATCCATGCGATCGGTAGAGGGATCATGGTCCTTGAGACCCAACAAAGTTCAGATACGACTTATCGCTTGTATGACTTTGATCGCATCGATAAAACGACCGGTAAAAAACGGGAGTTGCATTTAAAACGATCGATCGATGTGACCAACGTTCCTCATCTCGATCCTAAATTGGATATTCAAACGACTGTAACAGGTGATAAAAAAGTTACCCGTTTTGTCGATACGGATTTCTTTGCGGTCTATAAATGGCAGATCGATGGCAGTGCAATTTTTGAACGCCAACAAGCACCATATACATTGGTCTCTGTCTTAGATGGAAATGGACAATTAGAAGTAGATGGTCGCACCTATGAACTTAAGAAGGGGATGCATTTTATCTTACCTTATGCCGTCAAATCTTGGACATTAGCAGGAAAGATGATGTTGATCGCCTCTGAACCAGGTAAAAAAGCATAATTAAAGTCGAAAAGCCTCGTTGTGAAAACAACGAGGCTTTTTTTGTAACAAAAATGTAATAAAAAAATTAGGCGGAAGAATACATAATTTAAATATTATTTATTCATTTATAAAAATTAAATATCTTAAATTTTAGTAATTTATATAGTTATTCCCAAGGCCTGTCACAATAAGGTCAAATTGTTAAATTCGAATAAACTGCATAAAAATAATTAATTGGATTGTCAAGATATTTTTAACTGTATTATGAGAAAAAGAGGTGGTTTTAGGTTAAAATTACCTTGTCTTAAAATTAGAATAATGATAGTATCGGGTGTGTTAAAAATAAGTGAAAGGTGGCTTCCACATATGGGCGCAATTTCCGTAACTCCTGAGCAATTACGTGCTTCAGCAAAAGTTTACATCCATGCATCACAAGAGATAACTCAACAGATGCAACGGGTACAAAATGAGAATAACACGATGGCAAATGAATGGCGAGGGCAAGCTTTTCAGGCTTATCTCCAACAATTTGAACAATTGAAGGGGAATGTCAATCAAATGACACAGCTTTTAGAGCAGATCGATCAACAGCTTGAAAAATACGCTAATACCGTTGAACAACGGGATAACGAAGATCGCAACGCTTTTGGTTTGCACTAAGTTTTAAAGGGACCCCAATTTTGTAAGTTGGGGCCCTTTTTTGGTAAGAAAAAAGAAGAGGTGAACGATACGCATGAAAAAAAACATAACTAAGCGACATTTCAGTTTAGCGTTGATCAGTTTATTAGGGGGATGTTTGGTGTTTAGTTTAGTCTGGTTAGGCCTTAAAAACCCAAGTGTTATGCGACATGATGAAAACGCGCAGGCTAATAATAAAGTTCGCTATGTCTTAGTTAATCAGGATAACGGAGCAAAATTCAACGGTAAAGAGTATAACTTGGGGGGCGACTTTTTAAAGCTCGTCTCACGTGATAAAGAACACGATTGGCAAACAGCACCATTTGATATGGCAGAGGCAGGGATGAATGATGGAACTTATGATGTTGAAGTTGTGATCCCAGAAAATTTTTCGTCGCGGATCTTAGCTCTGCAAAGCACTGATCCTAAGCAAGCTGGGATCAGTTACCGAGTCCGCAAAGGGCAAAATGAGATGACCAATCAAGTTGTGGGGCGAAACGTTGACAATTTGATCAATTATTTCAATAACCGTGTCGTGCGGATGTATTTTTCGAGTTTAGTTGGTAACTTGCGGAGTGCTCAAGTTGCGATGCAAAGAGGAGCTGATCGACAAAAAAATCAAGTTAGCGATCTTTCCAGTCAAGTCCAAGCACCATTTCAAGGCTTAAATGATCAATTTGCTACGATCTTTAAGACAGCCAGTGTTTTAGATGAAGATCGACAAGCAAGTGTTCAAGCCGATGAAGCTTTTAGTCATAGTGTTCAAGCGTTATTACAGGGATTAGATCAAGACTTGACGAGCAATAATGAGGCTGAGCAAGCTGCCCGCACAGCTTTACATGATAAGTTAGAAGAACAGCTCAAGCTCTATGAAGCATTGACCGAGAAAAGTTCAGCTTATCAATTGAATGTTAGCAATTATTTTACAGATACAGCACCAGTTTTACCACTTTATGATACTTCAACTGCTTTAGTCAGTGTCGTTTCTAGTGATCAGGTGGCTTTGACCAAGCAGTTGCAACAGTTAAATGAACAGTATCAAACTTTGCATTCGTTGCAACAACAGCTAGAAAAAGAGTACGGTCTGACCCAGACGACAGCAGAAGAGAATCTAGCCACGCTAAAGGCTAAATTAAATGGTGATAATGGCAATAATACGCAGATCTTGACCTCCTTTGAAGCACAGTTAAAGAAAAAGTTATCCAAGTTGGGGGTAGCAACTGAATTGACTCAAACTGATGGTGAATTAAAAGATCTTTGGTCTAAGCAAGATCAAAAAGATTATCAAGTTGCCACGCAGATCTTGAGTAAATATGCTAAAAATCTTGGGATCGATCAGGGTAAGCAAGTGACTTATCTCAAAGAAAATGCTAAAGAAGAAAATTACCAAGCTAAAGTGACCTTAGATCTAACGGCAGATAAACCTAATGTGATCTGGCTAAAGGGGAATGGGACAGCTGTAACTTTAGCACAAAATGATATTATTTCGACTTTGCAACAAGCGGGCTATCAAGATGTCAAGATGACTCCTGTTAGCCAAGGGCGTTTTACAGTTAGTTTTGCTCGACCACAAACAACGACTGCTGTAGCTAAGACCGAATCAGAAGCTGCAAAGACTTCAAAAAACAGTGAGTCAGCTAAAGACTCTAGTTTGACTGAAAATAGTTCAACGCCCCAAGAAGAGACGACCGTGCAGACACCAAGTGTTACACCACTTCCAGCTAACTGTGCAGTAGAAATGACCGTTGACTACCAGATCAAAGAAACGACTGATTATGAGTGGAGCGTCAATGGTCAAGTCCAAAACACGGGTCGTTTCGTAGTGGTCGCGCAAAAAAATAGCACTGAACTGAACCAAAATGTAGTGCAAACTTTGGCTTTGGCACATGAAATCATGGCTGTTTATAGCAGAGAAGAAGACCTGAGCAACTTTTTAGCTACACAAGGACAAGATAAGATCGTTGCAAGTCCTGATTCATTGGCAGCATTGGTCACTAAGAGTGCAAAACTTAGTCCTGAGCTAGAACGATATGCCACTAAATTAGTGGGGCAATACACTAAATTAAGCCAACAAGTCGATCGTCTAGGAAAAGCAACGGGCCAACTTACACTCGATGAGAAAACCCCAGATCCGATCAAGACGTTAAACGAGATCAGCCAAAGCTTGAATGAAGCTGGCTTACAAAGTTATCTTAAACAGGTAGCTGGGATCATTGAGTGGTATAACAACGCTCAGTTAGCGGTCAATGCAGCTAAAAGCGACCAGTCAGATGCTAAGACCGTGCCACTGACAATGGCAAGTGCTACGGCTGAGGTGAGACCTGAGCAGTTGACACAACAGTATCAAACTTTGAAAGCTTCTTTGACTACTGGAACAAAGGAATTGACGACAACTGATAAGGTAGATACTAAAGGGTTACGCCCGATCATAAAAGATCTCACGAACAATACCACTAAGTTGCAACAGACGACGGAAGGTATCAAGACTAGCTTGAGTCAAAATCTAAAGAATAGTCAAAAACAAGCTAATAATGATCGAGATTATGCTAAAGCATTCAATACAGTTATGCAGAATGCACGTAATGGCGAAGCCGACAACAGTAAGGTCTATAATTTCTTGACTGATCCGATCAAAGCTACTGGTTCATATACGGCGATGCCAAAGCATTCGTTAGTACCGTATTTTATGACAGTGATCGGGGCCTTGAGTGCAGTCTTTATTGGCTTTGGGATCGCTAAATATTTACCTAAGCGGACGATCTCAGAACAAGAAGCTTTGATCGAACATACGCGTGCATGGCTGAATCTACCTAGTGTCATTTTGACATTTGCGATCAGCTTGGGCTTAGGTGTGATCTTTGCTTTGAGTACGTACAATGTGTCAGAGAGCGGCTCTAGAACAGCTTGGTTTATCTATGCGATCACGATCATGATGCTTTTAACGAGTTTGATCACAGCGGGGGCCCGGATGCAACGTGAAGTAACGCTCTTTATCTTTGGGTTAGTTTTAGGTCTATATATCTTATTGACACCATTTTTAGGGATCTTAGTCAAAGCAGGGACATTTGTTCAAGTGTTATATCGCTTTTCACCGTTGCAAAATATCGAAGCTGGATATACGGCATTGGTAAGTGGGGGCACAGTCGGACTCGCGACCTTGTTAGGCCTGATCTTAGCGACTATTGCAGTCTTTGGGGCTAGCTTATTTTTGCGCCCGATGATAAATGAAACAGTGGTAAAAAATGATGATAAAAATTAAGACCATCTGTGTGTGTCTGGGGGCTTGTCTAGTATTTTTAGATGGTTTGGCTGTGACAGTGACAGCCGATGATGGCAGCCTAGAGCTAAATGAACAAGCGATCTATGATGATGGACACAAAGATGATGCCATGCAAAATTATGGAGTTAAGACGCTGTTTTCTCCCGAGATGGAAAGTCAAAATACAAAGCAAAAAAAGCAAGCTAATGCTCCGGTAGTTCAAGCCAAAAAAAAGATCTTTATGCACCGTGAACATAGTTCAAAACAGATCCAGCAAAAAAATCAGCAGGTCTTACGAAAGTATCTATTTACCAAGCGCTCTAAGCTTAAAGCTATATCTGGCGATAAAAATGTGGGGACTACTGAGATCGCAGGCCTTAAATATCTGTGGTCCACAGTGTTATTTGGAATAATGGCAGGTTTAGGGAGTGCGTTAGGGATATATTTCACTAAAAGACGTGTCAAACGAAAGGAAAATAGTAGTCGATGGACGAACAACTGATCAGGATCGGACTGAAATATGCTGGTACAGTCTATGATCTGCAAGTCTCTAAGAAAATGACGTTAAAGCTATTGGCTGAACAACTTGGATCGGCTTTAGCCGTTGTTAATGTGGATCTACCAGCAAAATTTGAGTTGCACCTACTAAATAAAGCATTGACGTTAGATGAGAACGTACCATTACAGGCCTATCCTTTGGGAAATGGCGACCAATTTGAAGTGATCGTGAGGAAAGAAAATGACGATGATAAGTGATGGCAAGCTTGATCTTGAATTCAAGCAAGATAAGTCCGAGATCCAAGTGGTTTTAAGCGCAGATAAATATCGATTGGCGAAATTAGCTGAATACGAACTCTTTTTATCCGGCGATGAACATTATTTACCTGGTAAGGTACTCAAAGCAAACGAAGACCAACTGACTTTGAGCTATCAGCTTCCCAAAAAAGCTTTAGCACTGACAGAATATGTTAAATGCTTTGACCGAGCGGCAGTCTTACGCTTATTACCGCAACTTTATTGGATCGTTGAAGAACAAGCGGGGTTGTTACAACCCTTTATTGCACCCGAGAACCTTTTTGTTATCGGTCAAAGGATCGTCGTCTTACACCGTGGTTTCAAGTCTTCGGTGGCACCCTTTAAAGAGACAGCTGAACTTAGAGTCAAGCAATTTCGGGCGTTGGTCTTATATTTACTTGAACCTAAGCAAGATTATGCTAAGTTAGTCAACGGTGCAGGCGCTTTGCGATATAAATTTGCCCAAGAATTAGTCAAAGCGACCACGATCGCAGAGCTTGAGAAATTAGTTGATCAACAAGTCATGACCCAAGAACAAGTTGCGCAAAAGACGCTGGTAACGGTCAAAAAAACTAAATTTCAAATGCTCAAATGGGTAGCCAGTATCGGTAGTGTGATAAGCGTGATCTTACTTGGAGTGACTCTTTTTTGGGGCTTTTATACGGTGCCTAAAGCCGAGCATATCGTGACGGCACAAGCACGTTTTTTAAATGATAATTATACTGACACGACTAAAGAACTGGCGCGTTATTCACCTGATTCGTTGCCTCAGAGTGCGCGGTATGTATTAGCGGTCAGTTATATCGAGCTTGATACACTTTCAAGTCAGCAAAAAAAGGCGATCTTGAAAAATATCTCGCAAAATTCCAACCCTAATCAGTTGAGTTACTGGATCCAGCTAGGGCGTGGCAAGTACACGGAGGCATTGAGTTTAGCTAAAAATATTGGCGATGATGAATATATCTTACATGCCTACACGAAACTTTACACTGCGACTAAGAACAACACCACGATGGACGGGGCTAAAAAGCAAGCTGAATTGAGCAAATACCGCAAACAGATCAATGAATACTTGAAAAAACTAGGAGGTGAGAAGAATGAATTTGAAGCCGATTGAGCAATTGTATGCTGATCCGACTAACCGAGTCGATGATCGCATCGATCAACAAGCTGATCTGGTATTTGAAGTTTTTGAATTGACGAAAACTTTCAAACACTGGACAGCAACTGATAAGCCAGTTAAAAAGACGACAGATCAGCTCGTTATCGCACATGAACACTTGCGGGTACTAACGACAGATCTTCCAACGTGTACGCTTGTTTTAGCTAAAGAAGCAGGGGATATCGTTTTTGATACGCCAGCCCTCGTGAAGATCACGGTCACAAAGCATGGTTATTTTGTGAAAGCTTTTGGAAATGGGGCTAAGCTTTATTGGCGAGATGAACTTTGTGAACATCTCGAAGCTAAATGGGAGCTTGGAACAAGATTATACGTTGATGGGTTATTACTTGAATTACGGGAATCACAGCTCAAAATAATACCGTTACGGCAAGATATCATGTTAAATATCGACAAATTATTACCGACTAAACAGCGACATGAATATCCCGTTGATTTTCCTGATTTTCGGCGGAGTCCACGGATCTATCGCAAAGAACCCAAACAAAAATTGCGTTTGGAAAATGTACCAACACCACAAACACCTCCCCAAGGTGCTTTGATGCAAATGATCGTCCCACCACTGGGAATGGTCGTAGCTAGTGGGTTAGTCAGCTTATTGAGTGGGGGTAATGGCTTGATGATGTTGGGGATGGGGAGTGCTAGCGTCTTGACAGCTGGTTTTTCAGTCTCAAGTTATTTCACCAACAAAAAAATGATCCAAACCCAAAATAAACAGGCTAGTGCAGCTTATGAACAGTATCTGTTAAGTATCACAGGTCAGCTGGCTAAATTAAATCAAGAGCAACGAGCCGTGATGCGATATGATCATCCTGGTTCCGAAGAGATCGCAGCGATGATGTATCACTATGATCCGCGCTTGTATGAACGAATGCTCAGTAATGATGACTTTTTGACCTTGAGTTTAGGTCAGGGGACCTTGCCGATCAGTTATCAGTTCGAGTACGACAAAAATGATGCTAAGGTCAAAAGCAAATTAGAAAAATTCATTGAACAAAAGATCATCAAACCCTACGAAAAAGTCGAAGATGTCCCCGTGACGATCGGATTGCGCCAAACGACCTTGGGGTTAGCGGGAAATAGTGCTGCTTTACGCCAAGCGCTACAGACGATATTGTTCCAATTGGCAGCATTTCATTCATATCATGATGTCCAATTTGTCGCCGTGCTAAATGAAGCTGAATATCAAAAGTATTGGCACGAATGGCGGTGGTTACCACATTTTCAATTAGAAAGTTTGAACTTACGTGGACTTGTCTATAACGCTCAAACTCGTGATATGGTCTTAAATTCGCTTTATCAGATGCTAGTCAAGCAGCGCCAAGAGTATACAAAACAGCGCAATTCTCGAGAAGCGATGTTTTTTAAACCACAGATCGTTTTAGTGATCCAAGATGAATCATGGCTGACAGGACATAACTTAAATGAATTTTTGATGGAAGATATGAGTCGTTATGGAGTGACTGTGATCTGGGCAAAAGAGACGCAAGCGATGTTGCCTGAAACGGTCACGACTTTAGTTGATTATCACAGTTCAAAGTTAGGGACGTTGATCAATGAAGAACAAACATACTTGAACCTAGAGTTTGTCCCTGATCCATATCCTAAAAAGATCACGCAGGAAGTAGCGATCAAGCGTTTGGCTAATTTACGCCATGTTGAGGTCGAAAAAAATTCGATCCCTGAAAGTATCTCATTTTTGCAACTGTACCAAGTTAAGCGTGTCGCTGAGCTAAATGTGAAAAAGCGCTGGCAGATAGCTGATACCTCTAAGACATTGGCTGTACCTTTAGGCGTACGGGGCAAAAATGATGTGGTCAACTTGAACCTACACGAAAGAGCACATGGTCCCCACGGCTTATTAGCTGGGACGACGGGTTCGGGTAAATCTGAAGTTTTACAGAGCTTTATTTTGTCGTTAGCGGTCAATTTTGCCCCCGAAGATGTGGGCTTTTTACCGATCGATTATAAAGGTGGCGGGATGGCGAACTTATTTGCTGATCTCCCACATTTATTGGGTTCGATCACTAACCTTGATGGAGCCAGTACAGCTCGGGCTTTAAAGAGTATCCATGCTGAATTAGAGCGCCGCCAACGTTTATTTAGAGAATTTGGGGTCAACCACATCAACGGTTACACCAAGTTGTATAAAAAGGGGAAAACAGGTGCGACTGATAGGGTGTATCCAACTGAGCCGTTACCGCATTTGTTCTTGATCAGTGATGAATTTGCGGAGTTAAAAGCTAACGAACCTGAATTTATGAATGAGTTAGTTTCAACAGCACGGATCGGGCGTTCTTTAGGGGTACATTTGATCTTAGCCACGCAAAAGCCAAGTGGGGTCGTCAACGAACAGATCTGGTCGAACTCACGCTTTAAGATCGCTTTAAAAGTGGCCGAACCTGCCGATTCAAAAGAAGTGATCAAAACACCAGATGCAGCTGCGATCACTTTACCTGGTCGAGGTTATCTCCAAGTTGGTAATAATGAGATCTATGAGTTGTTCCAAACCGCTTATAGTGGTGCTAAATATGTTCCTGATAAAGACCAAAGTACTGCCAAAGCAGATGATCGCATTTGGTTGATCAATCATTTGGGACAGGCCGAATTATTGACGACCGATCTATCGTTAGCTGATGAAGAACAGCAAAGTGAAACTGAAGAGACCGAACTAAATGCTGTAGTCGAGCTGATCAAAAACGAAGCTAAAAAACTTCATGTTCCATTGCCAAGTAAGCCTTGGCTCCCACCGTTAGCACAAGTTATGGTAGCTCCTGAGATCGATTGGCGTGCAAACTGGCAAACTGAGCGTGATCTAAAAGTGCCATTAGGGATGTTGGATATTCCAAGTAAACAAAAACAAGAGCCACTGATGTTTGACTTAGCTAAATTTGCTCCAGCTGTGTTAGTCGGGAGTTCTGGTTATGGTAAATCAACGTTACTTCAAACACTGGTCGTCAATTTAGCCAAGCAAAATTCCCCTGCACAGGTCCAATTTTACTTACTAGATTTTGGCACAAATGGGTTGTTGCCTTTGCGTGAGCTACCTCATACTGCTGATATTGCAGGTTTAGATGACCGAGAAAAACTATTTAAGATGTTGCGTATCCTAGAACGTTTGCTTGATCAAAGAAAAGCCAAGTTCCAAGAAGTAGCAGCTTCTAATCTGGTTCAGTATCAAATGGAGACTGGCGAAAAATTACCAGTTATTTTAGTAGCAGTCGATGCCTACGATAATATAACTGAAGACGAGGCTAGAGAACAGATCGATCAAGTATTGAACCGTTTGATCAGAGAAGGTCAGGCTTTAGGAGTCAATATCGTGATCACAGCGGATCGGATCAACAGCCTACGGACAACGATGCTAGCAAATATCAATAAACGTTTGAGTTTATATATGGTCGATAAAGATGAATATAAGAGTATGCAAGGTTATCAAGCACCGATCCAGTCACCGATCCCAGGTCGGGGGCAGATTGAGTTAGAAGAAATCTTAGATTTTCAAGCTTACTTACCGACTAAACAAGCTGATGTCCTAGCAAGTACCAAGGAGTTGCGAAAACTAGCTGAAGTAATGTCGGATACTTGGACTGGTGATCTACCAGCCAAAGTGCCGATGTTGCCAAAAGTTATCAGTACTAAGTTCTTGTTCAAAAATAAGAAAGTTCAAGCAATGCGTGAAAAATCAGCATTTCCGATCGGCTTTGATAAGGAATCAGCTGAAGTTGTGGGTTACATTCCAAAGCAGACAAAGTATTTTATGGCTTTAAGCGATACTCCAGAGCAGGACGAGTATTTTGAGAATACTGTCTTGGAAAACTTTGGCTACCTGAAAGGAAAGGTAAAGACGATCGTGTTTGACCTATCTGGCAAATATACAGAGCAGACCGATATATTTGATAATGTGATCGGGGTCGATGATATTGGGATGATGGTCAAAAAATTGGGTAGTGAGATCGAGAAACGGGCAGTTACTGGAGAACATCAACCTATTTATATATATATTCCAGAGGCTGAACAATTGGGTCAAAAGATCATGCTTTCAGTCGATGATCTGCAAGTTTTATTACAAAAAGGCTATCTAGTTGGGATCTATCTGATCTTTTCAGCTGATTTTGATAAAAGTTACGAGTTCATATCGTGAACCATTTGTTGGTCAAGATGAGAGCAATCTCTTTATCGGCCGTGAAGTTACAAAAGTTAAGTTAGCTAGTGAGGTGGACTAGAATTTGGATAAAGAAAAGATCGCAGCTCATGCACGCGGACAAAATATGAGAACTCAGGCATTACAAAAGCAAAGTACAGCTAGAGAATTAAATGGTAAACAGGTCGCAGTTGAGCATAAGATAGAACGACTCGAAAAAGCTCTAAGATCTTTAAGGAAAGATCTAGATCATTCTAATATTTTGAAAAATGAGTTGCTTAAACTAAAGACTAAAGGAACAAGCGGATTTCATGGGAGTTGTAGAGATAAGGCAGATCATAATGTCGATCAGATGTTAACTGAGCTTGACCATTGGATCGATGCACATAAAGAAAATAAAGAAGTAATGACTAAGAAATTAAGAGAACTTCAAGACCAAAGTCAAAATTTACATGCCAAGGCCTTAGCTTTGAATAATGAAGCTACAGCACTATTTTCGAGTGCAACGTCTTTATTGAATATGTGAGGTGAGTAGAGTTTGACAGAGTTAGAGTTATGGAAATTAGCTGATCTTGAGTTAGCTGAGGATAGTTTGTTAAACAAGATCTGTTTGGATATCGCGACTGATATGGAACAACTAAATAAGATCATTGATGGGATCTTACAAAAAGATAGTTTCTTTGAATACACGCCGTTATTTGGAACAGGCTTAAAAGTGAGCTATCACTGGGATAAAAAACAAGTGGTACTTGAGCGATTAGAGCAAAGTACATCATTAGAGATGATTACTTGGTTCGAGTTATTGGCAAAGATCGATCTTGTTTTTTCTGAGGTACTTCCGATAGGTTCTGTGATCGAAGTTGATGGAGAAAAAACGACTCCAGAACTCAGAGAGATCTTTGAAAGTCAAGAAGATGGAGTCGGTTTTTATTTACAGATCGTTGCACGCAAAGTGGCTATTGAAAATAGTGATAACTATGTAGATTATTTAGCGACCATCTGGCCGATCGGGATGCAGCCGTTGGTCCAACCGATATTTATCAGCAATTATTTGATCAAAAATGTTATTGCTAAGGGATATACAAACGAATTTGAAAAGAAATATGCCAAAGGAACGAAGCTGAACATGTTGCTCAAGAAAAAACATTCTATTTTGTTAGAGATGTTACTGGGGGTGTTAGAAGATGAGAATTGATGTAGGCGAAGTCTTAGCGACCAAAAATGAGTTGTCACGGACAAAGATGCGCCTTTTAGGAAGTTTGAGTGATGCTAAAATGGCAGCTGATTCAGTCAAAACAAGTAATGCATTG